>NZ_MUFR01000009.1:0-92025 GCF_001996185.1 Salinivibrio costicola subsp. alcaliphilus | reverse complement strand
AGAGCGTGTCGATTCGTGGTTGGCATTTCGTGACTTACGTCTCGTTGCCCCGTCGACAGGAAGCGCAGTATAGAGATCTCAGTTTTTACCGCAACCCCTAAATATAAAAAAAAAGCGCCTTGCTGCTCGTTTGTTCACAAAACAAACAAAAACAGACAAAAGGCCCCTTTTTCTGGTCGCTGAGAGCTTTTCTAGTCGTGGAGAGCGAGAGATGGCTGGTGCTCACGCTCCCTTAATACAAAAACAATTAGTGCAAGTGCGATTGTTGCCTTTCCTCCGCACGCTCTTTCGCTCGACAATAACGCACAGCGCCCCACGCCATGAGCAAAAGCACAAAAGGAATTGCGCCAGCGGTCCATTGCGCCCATGTGTAATAGGCAAGTGTTTCAATAATAATGACGTGGCCAAGGATCAGTAACGCTGCACAAATTATTGCGACCACCATCATGCTCATCTCTTGTTTCATCTTTTCCCCCAAGCTGGTATTGCACACCCAGTTTAAAGGGAAAAGTGCCGTCGCGGCCTAGTACAAAGTGATCACTATTTAACTGGTACAGGTGACGCGGCGAGTAACGATGAGAGAGCCGTCGCAATCTGATTTAACCCATCACACTCGGCATCATTGTGCTCGAGCTCTCTTGTTACTTTTCCATCAATCGAGAGATTGAGACGAAAGCAATGATTAAACCGTCCATCTGTCGCAAACAATGCACCCGGGGCGATGGTCACACCAAACGGCCTTAACGCCTGAAACAGATCACGCGTATCGATGTTTTTATCCAATGTAACCCACAAAAAATAACCGCCTTTGGGTTCGCTAACCGAGGCACTGGCCGGTAAGATCGCTTTGAGTTGGGTGAGGACCTGGTTTTGACGAGTAGACAGCGTTTCACGTAATCGGCGTAAGTGCGCGTCATAGCCGCCTTGTTTTAAGTAATCAGCAATCGTCAGTTGATTGGGCGCCCCTACGGCTAAGCTCGAAACGGACTGACGCTTCTCTATTTGCATCGCATAGCACCCTGCCGCGACCCAGCCCACTCGAAAACCAGGTGCAAGCTGTTTGGAGAAAGAGCCGCAATGTAAGACGCCGCCTTGCGCGTCATAGGCTTTTAAAGGCATGGGCCGTGAAGGGGTGAAATAGAGCTCACCATATACGTCATCTTCGATAAGTGGGACTTGATGAGACGCAAGTAGGCTAACCACACGGGGCCGGTCATCATCTGGAATCGATGCCCCGGTAGGATTATGAAAGTTACTCATTAACCAGCATGCCGATACTTGGTGTGAGATTAAGGCGTGCTCAAGCGCATTTATATCAATACCAGAACTTGGATCAACCGATACAGCAACGGGTTCAAGTTGTAGCCTTTCAAGCGTTTGCAGTACCCCATAAAAAGCGGGTGCTTCGATAATGACTTTATCACCAGGTTGAGTGAGTGCGGCTAATGACAAACTTAATGCTTCTATTGCACCGTTGGTGATAATGATTTCGTCAATGCCAACTTTAATGCCTTGACGCAGATAGCGTTGGGCAATCAACCGACGCAGCCCAGTGTCACCGGGTGGTAAAATAGTAAAGTGGTCTGGATGTGAAGACTGACGAAGCACTCGCGCCATTGCCCGTCCCAAGGCTTGCATGGGGAACAGTTGAGGATCGGGAAATGCCGAACCAAATGGATAGCGCGTTCCTTGGTGACTAGCACTGATCACATCAAAGACATCCTGATGCGTGGAGAGCCATTGAGAATCAGCTTGCGGCCTCGCCAATACATGCTCTGCCAACTGGTTATAATGAGGGCGAACAAAAAAACCGGACCGAGGTCTCGCTTCAACCCAGCCATCAGCTTCCAACTGTTCATAAGCACGCATCACTGTCATTGGACTCACGCGCTGGAGACGGCTCATTTCTCTTACCGATGGGATCCGCTCGCCGACTTGCCAAACGCGCTGCTGGATTTGTGCTTCGATCCAACGAGCAATGTCTTGATAACGCACTTGCACCTTACTACTCCCTCTTTTTGCTTATCGAGGGATCATACCTTGGGCCGTCAGGATTAGCGGGATAGAATGTGGCGGATTGTGACTTGCACATCGCTTATGCGGGCGCATAACGAAAAAAGCCCCAGTCTTTAGACTGGGGCTTTTTTGGGATTTGGTGCCGAGAGAGGGACTTGAACCCTCACACCCGTTAAGGCGGCGGATTTTGAATCCGCTGCGTCTACCAATTCCGCCATCTCGGCAAGTGCGGCCAATTATACGTACCGCCCTTTCGAGTGCAAGCACAAAAAGCAAAAAAGTGTTTGTTCGCATTATTTTTAACCAACTCAGGACACTAAGATACACTTATGCAGAAAAAATCCCCATAGTTGGTCAAAAAAGAACAGCCTAGTCTTACTCGCCAAGACAGTGTCTGTGCTAGGCTAGCATCGAATTGAATACTGGGATGTAAACACCAATGCAAACGTCTTCTATCGCTTGTCCAACCGCAGGTTTTTTTCGCCGCTTAGCGGCCTGGGTCTATGATATTCTCGTGGTTGCCGCACTTCTTATGCTTGCGGGGGGCGGCATGATGGCATTGCTCGCGATCGCACAAGCGCTCGGCATGTCTATCGCGCCCTACCAAGATATCAGTGACTTTCTCACCCATCACCCCATTGTTAACCCATTATATACAGCGTATTTAGCCTGTGTCATCGGTGGGTTCTATGGCTATTTTTGGTGTAAGGCAGGACAAACACTCGGGATGCGAGCATGGCGCCTGCGCCTGCAAAATACCGATGGCAGTAATATTCGCCCCACTCAGGCACTGATCCGCATGGCAACGGCCTGCTTTGGCCTTGGCAACCTCATTGTTATCTTCGATATCAATAATCGCGCTTTCCAAGACCATTTTTCTGAGTGCGATATGATTGTGCTGCCAAAACCCACCAAAAAGAAATAACGCCCTCATCAATAGGGCGCAAGTGCGCCCTTTCCTATGCGGACTTCAGTTTAAGCCAACCGCTAATTTGATTTAAAACAAGAAAAGCCTAATTATCTCACGTTGGAACCCTTGGTGTTTTATCCTGTTTTATTCATCATTAACGCCCACCTCTTATGACTAATTAAGCAATCTGCTCACATAAACGCTATCGAGCAAAGGGATAATATCTGCCTTACGCTGCAAGTAGATACATTTTAATCAATAAAAACCCATCTTTTCCTTGGCGAAAAAAAGGATAAGCACGCGTAAAAACCAACATAACATTCACTTTAAAATTTAAGCTCATCTTTTTAATAAAAAGCCACATTTCCTTTTGTGAGATATCACCAAGAAGTAAGAAGCCTCTCGCTTTTACAATAAAGACAAAGCAAATGTTTATTGCTCAAAATAATAATGACGTGAAACTTAACGCTTTACCTCAACACGTGTAGTACGCCCCTGTACTGAGAAGAGGTATGAGGAGAAACCATGAGTAACCAGAGTGTTCCTGAGAAAAAAGGTTGGTTTGCCAATCTGAAGTTCCCATCCGCTTATACGATACTGTTTATTCTTATTGCCGTCGTTGCCGCCCTAAGTTGGGTCGTACCCGCAGGGCAATACGACCGCACCATGAACGAAGAGCTTGGTCAACAAGTCCCTGTATCAGGCACTTATCAGCAAGTTGAGAGTAATCCGCAAGGCATCGTTGATGTCCTTTTAGCCCCCATTGATGGCTTTTATAATCACCAAACTTATGAAGCGGCGGCCATTGATGTCTCCCTGTTTATTCTTATTATTGGCGGCTTTTTAGGGCTGGTGACGAAAACGGGCGCTATTGATGCTGGTATTGAGCGGGTCACCAAACGCTTGGAAGGGCGCGAAGAGTGGATGATCCCTATCTTGATGGGCCTATTTGCCGCAGGGGGCACCATCTACGGGATGGCTGAAGAATCACTCCCCTTCTATACCTTGCTTGTGCCTGTGATGATGGCCGCACGTTTTGATCCTGTCGTTGCCGCTGCCACCGTGCTACTTGGCGCAGGTATTGGCACATTAGGCTCAACCATTAACCCGTTTGCGACTGTGATTGCTGCCAATGCCGCAGGCATTCCTTTTACCGACGGTATTCTGCTGCGCCTCGCTATTTTGGCCATTGGTTGGCTCATTTGTGTCGCTTATGTCATGCGCTATGCTCGAAAAGTACGCGCTGACCAAAGCCAATCCATTGTTTATGACCAGTATGAAAGTAATAAAAAGCATTTCCTTGGCGAGCACGATGATAATCAAAGCCTAGACTTCACCGCCACACGTAAGGTCATCCTTACCGTTTTTGCCGGTGCATTCGCGGTCATGATTTATGGCGTCTCCTCGCTCGGATGGTGGATGGCCGAGATCTCAGCCGTGTTCTTAGGGGCCGCCATTATCATTGGTCTTATTGCGCGCATGAGTGAAGAGGAAATCACCACCAGCTTTATAGATGGGGCGAGAGACCTACTTGGTGTAGCGCTGATCATCGGTATTGCGCGCGGTATTGTGGTGATCATGGACAAAGGCATGATCACCGACACCATACTGAATAGCGCGGAAAGCCTAGTATCGGGCTTGTCGTCATTTGTGTTTATCAATGTGATGTATTGGCTTGAAGTACTTCTGTCTTTCTTGGTGCCCTCATCATCAGGACTGGCTGTTCTAACCATGCCAATCATGGCGCCCCTCGCTGATTTCGCCAACGTCGGTCGCGAATTAGTCGTCACCGCTTACCAGTCAGCCTCTGGCTTGGTCAACCTAGTGACTCCGACGTCTGGCGTGGTCATGGGCGGCTTAGCCATTGCGCGTGTACCCTATGCGAAATGGATAAAATGGGTTGCTCCCCTGCTTGGCATTTTAACTATCATGATTATGGTTATGCTCAGCGTCGGTGTCATGCTGTAAACACTATCACCGCAACACACGCGCACTTGCGATAAGCAAGTGCGCTTTTTTTTGCCTAAAAACGACCTTGACCTGCTTTATTTTTTTGTCGCTTTGTATTTTTTCACAACAAAACAACATTTTTAACAACAAGCAGTATAATAATGATCACCGTCACAATTCAAACCAAAAAATCGCCTGTACTTGTTAAATTAAAAAAAATCAAAAGATAGTCATTCATTAATGACGCATAAGCTTTAATAAACGCAAAATAAAATAGGCATAAAACAAACACAAAGTCCGCGCAAACTCTGAAGATAAAAAAATAAAAACGCTAAGCAATCATTAAAAGTGATTAATTATTAAAGACCACGTAAATCATCTTCCATAAATACCATTAACACAGGGTAAAAACCGCTCTCTAGGATGTATTGAGTCAATGTGATCCAACTTCCAGTTCCATTATCACGCCGCGTTAGAATGAATTTGTACCCAATAATAAATCTGCACTTTTTATTTATCCCTTCCGATGAAAAGCCAAGCAGAGATATACGGAGAAAGAAAGATGAACAACTTCTATGTCGGCTCAGAAATTGGTCAATTACGTACAGTGATGTTACACCGTCCTGAGCGTGCTTTGACACACCTCACTCCCTCTAACTGTCACGACCTGCTTTTCGATGATGTACTTTCCGTTGAACGCGCAGGTGAAGAGCATGACAAGTTCGCACAAACGCTTCGAGACCAGGGTGTGGAAGTCTTATTGTTGCAAAACCTGCTGGCTGAAACGCTGGATGTCCCTGAAGCCAAAGCTTGGCTGATGAACCTAAAAATATCTGACTATACCTTTGGTCCGTCGTTTGCGAACGATATCCGCTGCTACTTAAATGATCTTCCTCATCATGAGTTAGCGTCGATGTTCTTAGGCGGGCTCGCCTATTCTGAGCTGCCAATCGCAACAACCTCTATGTTGCAAGCGATGCATTCCCCTTCAGACTTTATTATCGACCCACTGCCTAATCACTTATTTACGCGAGATACCTCGTGCTGGTTATACGGCGGCGTATCGATTAACCCAATGGCTAAACCGGCGCGTAAACGTGAAACCAACCATCTACGCGCCATTTATAGATGGCACCCACGTTTCGCCAATGGCGACTTTATTACCTACTTTGGTGGCGAGAACATTGATTATGATAATGCCACTATAGAAGGCGGCGATGTCACTGTCTTGGGTAAAGGCGTGGTCCTCATTGGGATGTCTGAACGCACCACGCCGCAAGGGGTAGAAAACCTCGCATCCAGTTTGTTCAAACACGGACAAGCCAAGCAAGTGATTGCGATGGAACTCCCTAAACACCGCTCATGCATGCACCTTGATACCGTGATGACCCATATGCGCGAAGATACCTTCTCGGTATACCCAGAAGTGATTCGCAAAGACATCAAATGCTGGAGCCTCACCGGTGATCGCACTGGCAAACTCAATGTTCGCGAAGAGGATTACTTCCTAACCGCGATTGAAAAAGGACTTGATGTCGGCCCACTGAATCTGATTACCACAGGCGGTGACAGCTTTGAAGCCGAGCGTGAGCAATGGAATGATGCCAACAACGTACTCACCGTTCGTCCTGGTGTCGTGGTGGGCTATGAACGGAATACCTATACCAACGAAAAATACGATAAAGCGGGTATCACTGTCTTGTCGATTCCCGGTGACGAATTGGGCCGCGGCCGGGGTGGCGCGCGCTGCATGAGCTGCCCTATCCATCGTGATGGTATTTAAAACGCATTGGGCTGATCAGCCCCAACGACTGTAGAGAGTATGATTATGAATAAACCCACTGTCGTGGTTGCATTAGGTGGCAACGCCCTCCTGCGTCGAGGCGAACCTTTAGAAGCCGACATTCAACGTGCCAATATCGCCAAAGCGGCAAAAACCATCGCGGCGATTGGTGAGCAATATAACGTCGTTCTGGTTCATGGCAATGGCCCACAAGTCGGCTTATTGGCACTGCAAGGGTTAGAGTATAAATCTGTGACCCCTTATCCGTTGGATGTGCTCGGCTCTGAAACCCAAGGCATGATTGGCTACATGCTGATGCAAGAGCTACATAACTTAGCACCGGATCAACATGTGTCTTGTATGCTCACGCAAATGACGGTTGATCCCAAGGATCCGGCATTTGCCAATCCGACCAAACCGATTGGCCCCGTGTATGACCAACAAGAAGCGAATCAGCTTGCTGACAAATATGGCTGGGATATCAAACCGGATGGCCAATATTTCCGTCGGGTGGTACCTAGCCCGCAACCCACTGGCATTATTGAGGATGATGCCATTGCCAGCTTGATCAAACAGGGGCATTTAGTGATTTGTACCGGTGGTGGCGGTATCCCAGTCATTAAAGAAGGTGATCAACTCAAAGGCATTGAAGCGGTGATTGATAAAGACATGTCAGCCGCATTCTTAGCCCGCCAAATCAATGCCGACGCTCTGCTGATTTTGACCGATGCCGAGGCGGTGTATCTCGACTATGGTCAACCCAATCAACGGGCCATCGCCGAGACAACGCCCGAGGATCTAAGCCAATACACCTTCGATGCAGGCTCAATGGGGCCTAAAATTGATGCCTCGTGCGAATTTGTGCGCCAAGGTGGAAAACTGGTTGGCATCGGCGCTTTAGAAGATGGTTTAGCGATTCTAGCCGGTCAGGCGGGCACGCGTATTCGTCCACATTCAGTGAATAAAAACAATATTTCTCACGGCCAACCTGCTCCTGCACAAGCCTGAGACCAATAACGAAGAGGATTTCCTATTATGGCTTTTAACCTACGCAACCGTAACTTTCTGAAACTACTGGACTTCACGCCTCGTGAGATCCAACACTTTATCGACATGGCTATTGAACTCAAAAAAGCCAAATACAACGGTTATGAAACGCCGCGTCTAAAAGGTAAGAACATTGCTCTGATCTTCGAAAAAGCCTCAACACGCACCCGCTGTGCCTTTGAAACCGCTGCGTTCGACCAAGGCGGCCAAGTCAGCTACATCGGCCCAACCGGCTCTCAAATTGGTCATAAAGAGTCGATGAAAGACACCGCTCGCGTACTCGGCCGCATGTATGACGGTATTGAATACCGTGGCTTTGGACAAGACATTGTCGAAGAGCTCGGTGAGTTTGCCGGGGTACCTGTATGGAATGGCCTGACCACCGAGTTTCACCCTACACAAATCTTAGCCGATTTAATGACCATGCTCGAACATGGCCGTGGTAAGCAGCTTCATGAAATGCGCTTTGCTTATCTAGGCGATGCTCGCAACAACATGGGAAACTCCCTGATGGTCGGTGCAGCGAAAATGGGGATGGATATTCGCTTGGTTGCACCAAAAGCATTCTGGCCGGAAGACGCATTGGTGACACAATGCCGTGAAATTGCAGAGCAAACCGGCGCGCGCATTACGCTCACCGAAGACGTACAAGAAGGCGTTAAAGATTGTGATTTCTTGTATACCGACGTCTGGGTTTCCATGGGCGAGTCTAAAGAGGCTTGGGACGAGCGCGTCGCGATGATGAAACCCTATCAAGTCAATATGGATGTAGTGAAAGCAACCGGTAATCCACATGTAAAATTCATGCATTGCTTGCCCGCGTTCCATAATAACGAAACCACCGTCGGCGCCGAAATAGAACAAAAATACGGCCTAAAAGGGCTAGAAGTCACCGAAGATGTGTTTGAGTCAGACTGCTCTATCGTTTTTGACGAAGCAGAAAATCGCTTACACACCATCAAAGCGGTGATGGTCGCCACCCTCGGCGATTAATCCCCTAACAGGGCGTCACACGGCGCCCTGCTTCTCCTCTTGATACCACGCAGTGACACGCATCAAGGTTTCCCTTTACCGCAACTGATAGCATATGCGATTGAATCGCTAATCATCAGTTTTATCTACTGATATTAAAGTAAAGTGCCGTTAATTATAAGGGGTTGCCCGTGGTTGATGATGCAATTCTATCGGTAACAGCCGCCACACCAGAGGACGATATCCTTTCAACGTGCCGGCATTTACTCCAAACCCAAAGCTTTACTACCCAAGATGCTGTGCGTCAGCAACTGGTGGATCTTGGCTATCTTGATGTCAGCCAATCGACTGTCTCTCGGTTATTATCCAAGCTGGGGGTCGCCAAAGTGCCCAATGCGCATGGACAAAAAGTCTATACGCTGAGTGGCGAGATGGAGCCTGTGTATGCGATCTCTTCGGTTGGATCACAAATTGACGCGATCACCTGTAGCCACGCCATGGTGGTGGTAAAAACACATCCAGGCGGAGCCCAACTGATTGCACGCTTAATCGATCTTCACCGGCACCCCTTAATTTTAGGCACGGTAGGCGGCAACGACACCATTTTGGTCGCCCCTCGCCGCTTAAGCGATCTCAGTGCCTGCGAGCAAGTGGTCCGTGATCGCCTTGCCCCCGTGTAAACGGCTTTACCTGGCTGGATAACCGTTGCAGACTATAGGTGTTGCGTTTTAACAAAGGAATAGACAATGATCCAAGTACTGCAAACTGAACAGGCGCCAGAAGCGATCGGTCCTTATTCACAAGGGGTTGATCTTGGCAATATGATCCTTACTTCTGGCCAAATCCCGGTTAACCCGGTAACTGGACAGATTTCACCAGAAATTACAGCGCAAGCACGCCAGTCGCTGGATAATGTTAAAGCGGTTGTCGAAGCGGCAGGACTGAAAGTGAACGATATTGCTAAGCTCACTGTGTTTGTGAAAAACATGGAAGACTTTGCCGATATCAACAAAGTGTATGGTGCATTCTTTGACGAGCACGGGGTAGAAAACTATCCAGCACGTTCGTGTGTTGAAGTGGCACGCCTGCCTAAAGATGTTGATATTGAAATTGAAGCCATCGCAGTACGTAGCGCTTAAAGAAGAAAAGCGGCGTCGACGACGCCGCTTAATTATCACGCAGCCAATCTCGGTTTATATCTGCGAGGCGGTTGGCAACTCAACCATCGCATGAATCCGGGTCAGTACCTGCTCAAACCATGCGGTAAATCGCTCAGGGCTCTCTGCGACTGCCTGCCTAACCTCACTTTCCAGCCACCAGCGACAATCTTCTACCTCATCTGGGTTTAAGATCATATCGACGCGATTCACCTCACAGGCAATGACTTGATCCAACTCGTGTTCAATCAACCCATTGCCCAGTTCTGCGCGATATTCAAACCAAGGTCCCATCATAAAGTTGAGCGGACGCGCAATACCTAACTCTTCGTATAGACGCCGCTTTGCCGCTGCGGCAATCGGTTCATCCTGTTTGGGGTGTGAACAACAGGTGTTAGTCCACAACCCGCCACTGTGATATTTATCTGCCGCCCGACGTTGGAGTAGATACTCACGTTCCCCATTGGCGTTGCATCGAAATAACATAACGGAGAAGGCCATATGCAGCCATCCTTGCTGATGCGCCTCCAACTTTTCAGCGATCCCTTGTGGTTCACCATTAGGTGAGACCAACACAACATGGTGGCGCTGGGTTGAAGTCATAAGTGAATCCTCAATTAGCGGTCGCGTTGATTACGTTCCGCAACTTCTGCATCAAGCTGTTCTAACTTGCTTTTCATCACTTGGTGGCAGTGTTTAGCAAGCGCACGAACATTGTCTTTATCGTAGCTCTCAGATGAAATCGGTGCCATCACTTCAACAATCACATGACCATTGTTCCAACGATTGGCTTTTAAATGATGCGTTGAGCTGCATACGATCGGGATCAAAGGCACGTTGGCACCGATTGCGGCGTGAAACGCGCCGGTTTTAAAAGGCAATAACCCACGCCCGCGAGAACGTGTCCCCTCTGGGAATAACCATACGCTCAGTTGCTTGGCACGGATCTTTTCCGTCACCTGCGCAATGGTCCCCATCGCTTTACTGCGGTTCGCTCGATCAATCAATACGTTGCCGGTTAGCCAATAAAGCTGGCCAAAAATCGGTACCCACAAGAGGCTTTTTTTACCAACGGTGACCGCGCCAGGCATTAATGCATTGGATAAGGTCACCATATCCCAGTTACTTTGGTGGTTGGCAATACAAACACTGGCACCGGGCTCGCGCGGTGCGCCTTCGGCAAAACGCAGTTCCAAGCGAATCCCAAATAAACAAGAGAGGCGCCCAAACCATTTACTGATATGATAGCAATTACGGGGGTTACGGGGGCTTAATAAGCAGTAAAGCCCGCCAAAGACAAACAGCAACACAGCGGCAATTAATAATGCCAGCAGTCGCACGACAAAAATCATTTCTCTCTCCAAAGAGCCAGCCTAGAAGGCGAGTCAGTATACGGATTCAGCACAAAAATGCACCCACGCCGCCCTTAATCACAAGGGCGGACGTTGTGTTATTCATCAGTGAGAATGTCTATCTCATCGACGCGCTGAAGGCCTCGAGGCAGCATACTCCCTCGACGACCACGTTCGCCACGATAATGGGCTAAATCGTCTGGCTTTAACGTTAATTTCCGTTTACCTGCGTGCAGAGTAATCCCTACATCGTCGGGCACAACGTAGAGCTGACTTAACACTTCTTCACGCGATTTCGCGCGTGCGCCAGGGATATTAATGATTTTATTGCCTTTGCCTTTGCTCAACTGGGGAAGTTCATGCACAGGAAAGACCAGCATTCGCCCTTCATTAGAAATAGCCACAATCAAATCCGTTTCTAGCTGGCTGATTTGACGAGGCGGCATCACCTCTGCATGCGTGGGCACCGTTAACAAGGCTTTGCCGCTGCGGTTTTTTGACAGCATATCGGCTTGTTTACACACAAAGCCATAGCCCGCATCGGAAGCCATCAGCATAAACTGGTTTTCATCTGCCATGAGTACATGACGAATCGATGATCCTGGCGTGATATTAATTCGACCCGTAATCGGCTCGCCTTGGCTTCGTGCTGACGGCAAGGTATGCGATTCGATCGCATAACTGCGCCCATCTGATCCCAAGAACACCGCAGGTTGATTACTCTTACCCGGTGCGGCATCGAGGAATTGATCCCCGGCTTTGTAATTTAGGCTGCTGGCATCAACATCATGGCCTTTGGCATGACGAATCCAACCTTTGTCAGATAACACCACAGTGATGGGCTCACTGGGGACTAAATCACGTTCCGTTAACGCTTTGGCCTCGGCACGCTCGATCAAAGGAGAACGGCGGTCGTCACCATATTTTTCTGCATCCGCTAGGATTTCTTTTTTGATCAAGGTGTTTAACCGACGATCTGATCCCAGCAATGTTTCGAGTTTGTCGCGCTCTTTGCTCAGCTCATCTTGCTCACCGCGAATTTTAATCTCTTCTAACTTGGCCAACTGGCGCAACTTGATCTCAAGAATGGCTTCGGCCTGTTTCTCACTCAAACCGAAGCGCTGAATCAACTCCGCCTTTGGCTCATCTTCACTGCGGATGATCTCAATCACCTCGTCAATATTGAGGTAAGCGGCGAGTAAGCCCTCCAAAATATGCAGGCGAGCGAGCACTTTTTCCAAGCGATGCTCAAGGCGACGTCTTACGGTTTGGCGTCGGAAGGTTAACCATTCAGACAAAATGCCGTGTAAGCCTTTGACCTGCGGCCGACCGTCCAGGCCAATCATATTGAGGTTAACGCGATAGCTTTTCTCTAAATCGGTCGAAGCGAATAAGTGATCCATCAGCTGATCACAGTCAACACGATTCGAGCGCGGAACGATGACAATACGCGTTGGATTTTCATGATCCGATTCATCGCGTAAATCATCCACCATCGGCAGCTTTTTCGCTCGCATCTGATTGGCAATTTGCTCTAATAATTTGGCACCAGAGACTTGATGCGGCAACGCTGTGATCACAATTTCATTGCTTTCTTTATGCCACAAGGCGCGCATCTTGATGGATCCGCGTCCGCTGGTATAGAGCTTTTTCAAATCTGATTTTGGCGTGATCACTTCAGCTTCGGTCGGATAGTCAGGGCCTTGAACATACTCAAGCACGCCGTCTAAATCCATACTGGGCTTATCAATCATCGCCGCCAGCGCATTGGCGAGTTCCCGGGCATTGTGCGGGGGAATGTCGGTGGCCATACCCACTGCAATCCCAGTAATACCGTTTAATAAAATATGCGGTAAACGTGCCGGTAAGGTCTTCGGCTCTTTCATGGTGCCATCAAAATTGGGGCCCCATTCAACCGTGCCCTGGCCAAGCTCTTGCAGCAACACTTCTGAAAAGCGTGAAAGACGTGATTCGGTATACCGCATCGCAGCAAAGGATTTAGGATCGTCCGGTGCGCCCCAGTTCCCTTGCCCATCAACCAGTGGGTAGCGATAAGAAAACGGCTGCGCCATTAACACCATGGCTTCATAGCAAGCCGCATCCCCGTGGGGGTGGTATTTACCCAACACATCGCCAACGGTACGGGCCGATTTTTTATACTTTGCGGAGGCGGAAAGCCCCAACTCGGACATCGCGTAAATAATCCGGCGCTGCACTGGCTTTAAGCCATCGCCGATAAACGGCAGTGCGCGATCCATGATGACGTACATCGAGTAATTGAGGTAAGCGTCCTCAGTGAACTGGCGAAGGGCAAGCTGCTCTACGCCATCATAAGTCACCTCTGTCATGCGAATAAGATCCCGTTATAGTTATTTAAATATCGATAAGTTCGGCCATATCGCCTTTTTGCTGCAGCCAATGGCGGCGATCTTCCGCTCGCTTTTTCCCCAGCAACATATCCATCAACTGTTGCGTTTGCTCTTCGTCATCGATAGTAAGCTGTACCAAGCGCCGAGTATTGGGGTCCATGGTGGTCTCACGCAGTTGTAAGGGATTCATTTCCCCTAACCCTTTGAAACGTTGAACATTGATCTTGCCGCGCTTATTACTTAAACGCTCCAAGATCCCGGCCTTTTCATCCTCGTCCAAGGCATAAAAGACCTCTTTTCCACAATCAATCCGGTACAAAGGCGGCATCGCGACATAAACGTGGCCACCTCTGACCAACGCGTGAAAATGTTGCATAAATAATGCGCATAGAAGGGTCGCAATATGCAGGCCATCTGAGTCCGCATCGGCCAAGATACAAATTTTATCGTAACGCAGGTGAGATAAATCGCTCGAGTCCGGATCGATCCCCAGCGCGACCGAAATATCGTGTACTTCTTGCGAGGCGAGTACTTGGTCTGCTGAGACTTCCCAGGTATTCAGGATTTTTCCTCGAAGCGGCATCACCGCCTGGAATTCTCGATCGCGCGCTTGTTTGGCCGACCCGCCTGCAGAATCCCCTTCGACCAAAAAGAGCTCGGTACGACTGGAATCTTGCATGGCACAATCCGTTAACTTGCCAGGTAATGCAGGGCCAGACGCCACTTTTTTACGCACCACTTTCTTGGCAGCACGCATCCGTCGATGGGCGCTGGCGATACAGACTTCTGCCAAGCGCTCAGCCAAATGCGGGCGCTCATTAAGCCAAAGGCTGAACGCATCTTTTACCACGCCAGAGACAAACGCCGCACATTGGCGCGATGACAAGCGCTCTTTGGTTTGTCCGGCAAATTGCGGGTCTTGAATTTTAACCGAGAGCACGTAGGCACAACGCTCCCAAATATCGTCCGCGGTCAGCTTGACTCCGCGAGGCAATAGGTTGCGAAATTCACAAAACTCCCGCATTGCTTCCAACATACCTTGTCGTAAGCCATTAACGTGGGTACCGCCCTGTGGGGTTGGAATTAAATTCACATAACTTTCGGTGGTTAACTCTCCCCCATCTGGGAGCCAAATCACTGCCCAATCAGCGGCTTCACTTTGGCCACTAAATTCACCGATAAAAGGCGTCTCGGGCAGTACCTCATAACCTTTCACACTGTGTGCTAAGTAGTCTTTGAGCCCGTCTTCATAGCACCAAGTAATGGTTTCATTGGTGTTTTTATCCGTCAGGTTCACCGTCAAGCCCGGACACAATACAGCCTTGGCTTTTAAAATGGTTTTCAAGCGCGTAAGCGAGAACTTGTCCGAATCAAAAAATTGGCTATCGGGCCAAAAATGAACGCGGGTACCTCGATTACGGCGTCCACATGTTCCGGTGACAGTCAAGTCTTGTACTTTATCGCCATTTTCGAACGCGATGTCATACACCTGACCGTCGCGTTTAACGCTGATCTCGACCCGATGAGACAAAGCGTTAACAACCGAAATACCCACCCCATGCAGGCCGCCACTAAACTGGTAGCTTTTATTGGAAAACTTACCGCCAGCATGGAGTTTACATAAAATCAGTTCGACCCCAGAGACGCCCTCTTCTGGGTGGATATCAACCGGCATCCCTCGCCCATCATCAATCACCTCTAATGACTGATCTGCATGAAGAATGACATCAATTTTACTGGCGTGACCGGCTAGCGCTTCATCGACACTATTATCGATCACTTCTTGCCCCAAATGGTTGGGACGGCTGGTATCTGTGTACATACCCGGACGTCGGCGCACTGGCTCGAGCCCATTGAGGACTTCTATCGATCCTGCGTTATAGTTTTGTTCTGTCATAATCGATTAGCTTAATAAATGTGATGACATGGTCAGCAAGGGGGATCCGCTTGTCAAGCGCGACCCCAGATTGCCACGAGTTTCTGTGAACTGCCATCCGAGTCATAGTTGGCTTAAGTATCCGCTTAGCAGAGCGCTTTGGCAGATAAACATGGGTGGACAAGGCATTGGTCAAAGCATGAGTGGACAAGCATTGGCGTGGTAAGCAGATTAGACGCCGAGAAATTGCAGTATCTCCTCGCAATAGCGTTCAAAGCCAATAAAACTATGATCGCCATGAGGCTCAACGGTCTGTTTGCTCGCGTTAAATTTCTCCACCGCCTGACGGTAATCTAATACTTCATCACCCATTTGTTGTAATAACCAAAAGCGAGAAGGCTCAGACAGCGTGGGCACATCAAGCTCACGCAGGGCGAGAATATCAGCGGCATCCAAGTAGTAATGTTCTTGGGTATAAGGGTTAACCTGCTCGCCAATATAGTCTTGCAATAACTCATAAGGGCGAACTGCAGGGTTCACCAGTACAGCAGGCAATTGATAACGTTCACTCAACCAAGTGGCGAGGAATCCCCCTAATGAGCTTCCGACCAATCCAAGTTGATGCGTTTCCCTGTAGGCCTCTACCCGTTCAGAAAGTAAATCGATAGTCGGCGCGGGATGGCTAGGGAGTTGCGGGACCAATACATCAATATCAGGCCGGTAACGATGGCAAAACTCACGCATTTGCGTGGCTTTTAATGAGTGTGGCGAGCTATTAAAGCCATGTAAGTAAAGTAACGCAGATGCCATGTTGATTAATACCCGCTCGAGTCAAAGTCAGGACGGAAGTAACGTCCGGTGACACGTTCAACTTGCGTGTCAATGTGTCCGTCAGGATAAAGCGTCAGCCAGCGCCAACCCGGGTTTTGGTTATCGAGGGCAAAATCATGCGAATCGGGCATAAACTGGATACAGGTTGAAGGCGCTGCCATCACACGCGCGCCTTGATGACGAATATCTAACGCCTGATGAATATGGCCACACACCACCACTTTCGCTTGAGGATGGCGAGCCATAATCTGCCAAAACGCCTCTCGATTGACCAGTTTATGCTGATCAAGCCAAGTGCTTCCTGCCTCCAAAGGATGGTGATGCAATAGCACGAGCGCGTGTCGCTCTGGATAAGCACTTAAATCCGCATCTAAGCGTTTGAGTTGATCGTGAGATAATTCACCGTGCGGCACACCCGCGACCTGGCTGTCGAGCAAGATCATTTGCCAGTGATCCCCTAATAAGACCTGCGAACGGGCCATCAAGGTGTTCGAGTGCAGCACCGCGCGCATTTCAGGCTGAAAGTCATGGTTGCCTGGCAGCCAAAAGCAAGGCTGCTTCCAGCGCTGAATCCCGTCGACAAAACGACGATATGACAATGCAGAGTGATCTTGCGATAAATCGCCCGTGGCAATAATGGCATCAAAAGGCTTAGATGTCGCACTGATTGCCTCTAACACGGCGTGATAGCTTTGAAGTGTGTTGATACCCAGCAAACTGCCCTGCTCATCGGCGAACAGGTGCGTGTCGGTAATTTGCAAGAGACGAATGCAATCGCCGTGGGCGTTATCTATCTGACAAGGCTGCAACGTTGAAAGTACCTTTGCTGGTTTAGTTTAACGATGATTTATACATAGGATTAGACGCGCTAATGCCACGACGCAAACAATGGCCGAGCCAATCCGATAAAAATGCATTCACTTGATGCTTTTCATCACGCTGATGCATGCGCGGATTTGGGTAATCATAACGTGGTTTCAAGCGCGAAATCTGCTGCGTGGTACACACTTCCGCCACGCGTGCATCATGATACAAGCGTACAGTCAGGTTAGCATGTAAATACGAAGGTGCGTCTCCTGGACTAAGCTGTGCGATATCAAGCAAGGTGGTATAACGCGTCGACTCGCGGACCGCCAGCGCATATTCCTGACCATGAATATCGTATCGGCAGACGCGACCTACCTCATCCGGCTGTGGCATCAGACGAACAAGCTTGGCGTAATTGGTTTCATAAAGGCGCATCATCGCCAATAAGTCGACACGATAATTAGTTTTCACGGGTACCTACTTGTTATTCGAGCCTGCGCAATGCGTACACGATCGGTTATCGGTTTTAACGATTATAACTCTGACGCAATCTCGCCGCATTGAGTTCCAACCATTGTAAAGCAATGATCGAGGCTGCATTCTCAATTTCACCATCGACCACTTTTTGATACGCCTGCTCACGAGAAAAACGATGAACAAGAATGTCTTCATTCTCACTGTCTAGGCCATGAATCCCCTCGGCATCACTCGCATCCACAATGGCAACAAATACATCGAGTTGCTCAGAGCACCCACCGGAGCTGGATAAATAACGGGTGACATGTTCCATTTGCTGCAACAACAATCCAGCTTCTTCTCGCGCTTCACGGTGTGCCACTTGCTCTGGTGATTCATCGCTATCGATCATGCCCGCGACAATTTCTAACTGCCACGGCGTCGCACCTGCTGCCATCGCCCCGACGCGGATTTGCTCAAGCATGACCACCTCATCTCGCCCTGGATCATACGGCAGTACCGCGACGGCGTGTCCACGCTCAAATAGCTCTCGTACCACCGCACCGCTCCAGCCGCCCTGAAATAGACGATGACGAAACTGATAGCGTTGAATAGAAAAGAAGCCTTGATAAAGTGGTGAGATATCTTCAATCACGATATCGTCGCGACCAAATTGTCCGGGCGGATGGTCTGACATGCTAGCTCCTTATGATAGGCTGTCGCGGCGCAGTCTTATCACTGGCCCTGATTCACTGCAAACTTTAAACTTAACTTTTTTGATAAAAGTTACAACTATTTTTAAGTCCCATTTACAAATTGGATAGTTTACACTCAATGTCCTCACAAATTGTCAGTTTCACGCAAGCATAATTGCGTTAAGCTAGTAACTGTATATTTATCGAATAGCACAGATTCAGGGATTCTATCTATGAAAAAATTGCTCCCTCTGGCGTTAGGTTTGGCACTCGGCAGCGTAAGCAATGCAGCCTTTGCCGATGATCTCGCCCAAATTTACCAACAAGCGAAGCAAAGCGATCCCACTCTTAATCAAGCGGCCGCTGAACGTGACGCGGCGTTTTCCGCCGTGGATGCTACCCGCGGCACCTTGCTGCCTCAAATTGCACTTAACGCCAGTTACGCTATCCAACGCAATGATAGCGACGATAAAAGTGATAACGATGTCACTTCCGCCGATATCAGCCTTAGCCAACAAGTATTTAAGCGTGATAGCTGGGTGAATCTAGATATTAGCGAAATGCAAGCGCGTCAACTGGATGCCGCCTATGCTGCCCAGCAACAAGGGTTAATGCTGCGCGTGGCGCAAGCGTATTTTGATGTCCTACGTGCGATGGACAAGCTTGAGTTTATTCAAGCAGAAAAAGCGGCGGTGGGCCGTCAGCTTGAGCAAACCAAGCAACGTTTTGAAGTTGGCTTGTCAGCGATTACCGATGTGCACGACGCTCAAGCGCAGTATGACGCTGTGCTCGCCGATGAGATCTTGGCAGAAAACGCCCTCACCAACAGCTATGAAGGCTTACGTGAGATCACCGGCCAAGCGCCGAGAGACTTACGCGTGCTCGATAAAGCGCGTTTTAGTGCCAGCAACCCGCAACAGCAACCCGCTGCTTTGGTGAAAACCGCAGAAGAGAAAAATCTGCAACTGCTGGCCAACCGCATTGCGCGTGACACCGCCAAAGAGCAGATTAAGCTCGCCAAAACCGGTCATCTGCCTACGTTGACGTTTAGCGCCAAATACGGGATGACGGATAGGGATAATCAGCACAATGATGCTTATTCCACTGATTACAATCAAGGCTCTGCCAGCCTTGATTTTAGCTTACCGCTCTTCACCGGTGGCAGCACCTCTGCCAATGTTGAAAAAGCACAACATGAATATGTGGCCGCCTCGCAGGGGTTAGAGTCCACTTACCGGAGCACAGTGAAAGATGTGCGTGCGTTCTATAACGACATTAATGCTTCGATTGGCGCGCTGCGTGCTTATGAACAAACGGTGATTTCAGCTCGCTCTGCATTAGAAGCGACAGAAGCCGGCTTTGAAGTGGGCACCCGTACCATTGTCGATGTGTTAGACGCGACACGCCGTTTGTATGACGCCAACCGTAATCTATCAAACGCACGTTACGATTACATTTTAAGTCATTTGCGTTTACACCAAGCGGTCGGCACCTTGACCGAGCAAGACTTACTTGATATCAACCAAGGGCTGGTGAAACAAGACTAGTCCATGCGTTGAATAAAAAAGGTGCCACATCGGCACCTTTTTTTGATCGCATGATCTTTTTATCGCACTATCTTTTTATCGCATTATCCCAGCTGGCTCGTCTGGCCGTTGCGCTGGTCGCTGACCTTATTCAAAACGGGGACAAGGTTATTGCCCGCGACGAATCGATTCAATGATCTCAGTCGTTGAGCATCCTTCTTCGAAGTTAAGCACCTTGACCTCACCGCCATTGGCAAGCACCGCTTCAGCTCCGGCTATTTCACTGACCTGATAGTCGCCGCCTTTCACCAATAAATCCGGTAACACCGCACTAATCAGGCGCGCAGGCGTTTCTTCGCCAAAGGGTACCACCCAATCCACAGCGCCAAGCCCCGCCAAGACTGCCATGCGTCGATCGGTGGGATTAACCGGACGGCCTGGTCCTTTTAAACCTTGTACCGACGCATCAGTATTAACCGCGACAATCAGGCGATCGCCCAATTTAGCGGCTTCGTTTAAATAGGCAACATGACCGGCGTGCAAAATATCAAAGCAGCCATTGGTCATCACCACTTTCTCACCCCGTCCTTGCGCCACCTTAACCGCGTCGATCAGTTGCGATTCTGTGGTGACCCCAAAGCCGGATTCGTGCGAGCCGTGTATGGCTTCGGTTAACTCAATGGTTGATAGCGTTGAGGTGCCGAGCTTGCCGACCACCACACCGGCAGCGGCATTGGCCAGTGCACATGCGTGTTCGATCGGTTTGCCAGCAGCTAATGAGGCCGCCAGCACCGAAATAACGGTATCGCCAGCGCCGGTGACGTCATAGACCTCTTTGGCCAGCGTCGGCAAGTTAAGTGGGGCAGCATCAGGACGAAGCAGGGTCATACCATGCTCACTACGGGTAACCAACAACGCGCCCAATTCATAGTGTTTAATCAGCGCTAAGCCTTTTTCTTCCAAGCTTTGATCGTCTGTCACCGTGCCAGCCACGGCTTCAAATTCACTCAGGTTTGGCGTCAGCAGACTGGCGCCACGATAGCGCTCAAAGTCCGTCCCTTTGGGATCCACCAAGGTGGTCACGCCGGCTTGATTCGCGGCTTGGATCAATGATTGCACCTGCGCCAATGCACCTTTGGCATAATCCGATAAGATCATCGCCTGCGCCTTGGGTAAGGCGGCTGTCACTTTTACGAGCATCGGGGTGAGATCCACGCCCGCAAATCCCTCTTCGAAATCGAGCCGGATCAGCTGCTGATTGCGGCTCATCACCCGTAACTTAGTGATGGTTGGATGCGAGTCCAGCGCCACAAAGTCACAATTGACGTTTAAAGAATCCAGGGTTTGGGTTAACGCATCCGCTTGTTCGTCCTTGCCTGTCAAACCAATTAACTGGGTATGTCCCCCTAAAGCAGCGATGTTCATCGCCACGTTGGCAGCCCCACCAGGGCGCTCTTCCGTTTGATTGATTTTGACCACGGGCACGGGCGCCTCTGGTGATATACGTCCGGTGGGGCCATACCAATAGCGGTCAAGCATCACATCACCGACAACCAGAACATTGGCTTGGTTATAATCAGGCAGGCTGAGTTTCATCTAGATCTCCGAATACTGTCGTTACCGAGCGATAGTAGCATAGCCAAAAACCAAATGGGGCGCGTACAGGCGTGCGCTGCGCACAATCTCAACATCCATCGGGCAGACAAGCACGGGACAGCCCCTGCAATTTACTCTACAATGTGGCGCCTGCCTGACGGCTGGTTTCATTTTTGTTTTCACGAGTCATTGACACTATGAGCGATTTTTCACCGCCTAAATTTCAAATTGGATTTCTTCACCCTCGCTATCTTCACACTTGGCTCGGTGTGGGGCTGATGTACCTAGCCAGCTGGCTTCCCTATCGCGTTCAGTTTTACGCGGGGCGCGGATTAGGTCGACTGATGCATACGCTGATGAAACGGCGTGTGAAGATCGCCGATCGTAATCTGGCGTTGTGTTTTCCTGAAATGAGCCCCGCCTCGCGCCAAGCAATGGTGAAAGAAAACTTCGCCAACTCTGGCTTAGCCCTTTTTGAAACCTGTATGGCATGGTTTTGGCCCTCTTGGCGTATCAAAAAGCATATGGTGTTTGAGGGGATAGACAAACTGAAACACTTAGAAAGTCAGGGGCAAGGGGTACTCGTTATCGCTGTGCACTCGATGAACTTAGAGTTGGGTGCGCGAGCCTTAGGTGAGGTCACTCCTGGCGTGGGTGTGTACCGTCCTAACAATAACCCTGTTTATGATTGGTTCCAGCACCGCGGCCGGACGCGACACAATGGCGCCATCGACAGGAAAGACGTTAAAACCATGATTCATCATCTCAAGCAAGGCGATAGGATGTGGTATGCACCGGATCATGACTATGGGCGACGCCGTTCTACCTTTGCGCCATTATTCGCCGTTGAGAAAGCGTGTACGACCACAGGAACGAGCTTACTCGCACACGCAGGCCACGCCGCCGTGGTGCCGTTTTCGATTGTGAGAGATCGACGCGGTGGTCAGTACCGGATAACCATCCATTCTCCGCTGCAGGACTTTCCCAAGGACGCCGATGCGGCTGCCGTTGTCACCAATCGCGCGGTTGAGCAGTTAATCCTACAAGCGCCGGAGCAATATATGTGGTTACACCGACGCTTTAAAACACGCCCTGAGGGCGAGCCATCGCTTTATTGAGCATCGCACGCGGATCGCTGATTTACGACGCCTTTTCTGTCGCTAGCCATTGTTGCCAAGCTTGCATCACGGCATCGCGTTCGTCGAGGAATGCACTGGCTTCGACCTTGCCACTCTCTCCGGCCAAGTGGCTACGATGCAATGCATTGCGCATGCGGGTATACGCCGATTTCAGGCGCTCCGCTTGTGCCATCGTCATCACGCCAAGCTCGCCTGCTTGCTCAAAAATGCGTGCGTTATCGCTGTAACGGGTTAACGCAGGTTGTGTGGCACTGTTGCCGAGCACCAGGTATTGCGCTAAGAACTCGATATCCGTGATCCCACCAGCGTCTTGTTTGATGGAGAAGGTATCGTTTTGCCCTGTCGCTTTATGCTGCCGCATTTTTTCACGCATACCACTGACTTGCTCGCGCAATATGTCCTGATCGCGCGAGGCCGATAAAATGCGATGCCGCACCTGTGCAAAGCCAGACTCAAGGTCGGGGTCGCCGTCGATCATCCGCGCGCGAACTAACGCTTGGTGCTCCCACGTCCAGGCTTCGTTTTGTTGGTAATCCGCGTAGGCCTCTAACGTGCTCACCAGCATCCCTGAGGTACCTGATGGGCGAAGGCGCGTGTCGATTTCATACAAAATCCCAGACGGAGTGCGGGTGGAGAAAAGATGCACAATGCGCTGCGCCAAACGCAGATAAAATTGCCGGCCATCAATCACTTTTCGCCCATCAGTCTCAACATCCGCCGGGCAGTCATGGAGAAAAACCACGTCGAGATCGGAATTGTAACCCAGCTCCCAGCCTCCTAACTTGCCGTAACCAATCACGGCAAAGCCACGTCCCTCTCGCTCGCCTAAGTGTGTCGGTTGGCCATATTTTTCCACCATCTGGTGCCAGGCCTGATTGACCACCGCCTCTACAATCGCCTCGGCCAAGTAAGTCAAATGATCACTGACCCGCATCACCGGTAAGACACCGGCAATATCTGCGGCGGCAATTTTTAATAGTTGCACTTGCTTGAACTGACGTACGGCCTCCATCTGCTGCTCCATGTCCTCAACCGGGATCCGTGCCAGATAATCGCGCAATTCGCTGCGATACGCATCAGGCGCAAGAGGTTGATACAAGTGGGTCAGATCCAACAGCTCGTCGAGCAATAAGGGATAGCGTGCCAGCTTTTCCGCTACCATGGGACTGGCGGTACAAAGCCGAAGGACTTGATCAATCGCCCCCGGATGTTCATCTAATAACTCTAAATACGTTGTCCGAGTGGCAATATTTAATAATAAATGGGTAATGTGCGGCAGAACCTGTTGAGGCTCAGGCAAGGTTAATAATTTACTTAACAACACCGGCATCAGACGATTGATCACCTCACGGCCACGTGGGCCAACGGTCCGTTTCGCAAGCTCCTGCTTAAACGTTAATAATTGCTCAGCAATATTGGTCTCCGGCACATCCAACCCTGTGAGGATCAATTTAGCGTTGTCGACATCGCGCGCCATCGCCCATAGATCGTGATACTCACTATCAACATCCATGTCGTTATCTTGTTCATCTTCGCCAATTAAGCTAGAGAAAACCTGATTGACCGCCTGCATGTGCCGCGCGATCTCCGCGTGTAAACTCGCCCAATCTTTGCTCCCCATGGCGAAGGAGAGACGATCCCGATCAAGCGCGTTATCGGGCAAGGTCTGCGTTTGTTTGTCATCAATGGCCTGCAATAAGTTCTCGACCCGACGCAAATAGCAGTAGGCCGCTTTTAACTGACTGACTTCAGCGGCTGGCAGTAACTCCAGTTCTTCTATCGCATCCAAGGTTTCCAGTAAGCCACGTTGACGCAAGCTGGGCTCGCGCCCCCCGCGAATTAATTGGAAAGATTGTGCAATAAATTCAATTTCTCGAATGCCACCCGCACCCAGTTTAATATTGTCCGTCAGTCCACGCCGACGTACTTCTCGTTGAATTAACTGCTTCATCCGCCTTAAAGCTTGTATCGCGCTAAAATCGATATAGCGTCGAAAGACAAAAGGACGCAGCGTTTTCCTAAGTGTTTGATAACAATCGTATTGCTCTTTGCCCATCACCCGTGCTTTAACCATGGCGTAACGCTCCCAATCACGCCCTTGTTCTTGGTAGTAATCTTCCAAGGCAGAAAAGCTCATCACCAAAGGCCCACTGTCGCCAAATGGGCGTAATCGCATATCAACGCGATAGCAAAAACCATCGACGGTAGGCTGGTCGAGCGCTTTTATCAGCCTTTGACCCAGTCGCGTAAAGAATTGGGCATTGGCGATACTGCGCCTTGCTCCCTGAGTATCTCCATTTTCGGGATAGGTAAAAATCAAATCGATATCGGAAGAAAAATTGAGCTCACCGCCTCCCAATTTCCCCATCCCGAGGATCAGCATAGGCTGTGGGTCGCCATCTGGGCTCATTGGCGTGCCCCAATCATGGCAACAACGCTGATATAACCAGTGATAAGCACTGAGGATCTGCGCCTCAGCCAAGGCCGATAAATGCTGTAAACTCGCCTCCACAGGCCACTGCTGATGTATATCGCGCCAAGCAATCCACACAAGTTCACGTTGCCGACACAGACGTAATTGACGATGGAATTCATGCTCATCATTCACCGTCTCAAGCGCTGCCGTCAGT
The DNA here is from genome assembly GCF_001996185.1 of Salinivibrio costicola subsp. alcaliphilus. Taxonomy (NCBI): domain Bacteria; kingdom Pseudomonadati; phylum Pseudomonadota; class Gammaproteobacteria; order Vibrionales; family Vibrionaceae; genus Salinivibrio; species Salinivibrio costicola. Next base: position 66,913 of record NZ_MUFR01000009.1, on the reverse strand, counting down.
TCTGGCTGATAGCAGGCCTCGCGTGATACATCGCGGTGATGTTGATGAAGCCATTGCAACAATCCGTCAGTGTGCGTGAGCGCAGAGGCAATAAAATCGCTGCATACCAATGCCTTTTCCAGCTGGTCGCGGGCGGGTCCTTGCCATTGGTCAAGTGCTTGGGGGGCGAATTCAGCCAATTGTGTCCAATGTTGATTCAGGTTGGCGGAAAGGGAGTCAGACAGCACCATGGGCATTCCTTTTGATAATTCCTTCATTTGACACTAACAAAAACGGCTCACTAATGCAGTGAGCCGTTATCTTTATCGGGACGTGAAGGGACAACGATTACACTTTAAAGGCATCGATCTTATCTTTCAGTGACTGAGCACTCTGCTCGACCATTTCAGCCGTTTCATGCAGCTCGCTCGCCACCGTCACTGAGGCCTGAACCAAGTCTTTAACATTGGTGAGGTTTTGATTCATTTCACCGGCCACCGAGGCTTGTTGCTCTGCCGACGAGGCAATTTGGAAGTTCATATCATTCAATGATTGGATTTGAGTAACAATTTGCTCTAACTCGCCACCCGCCTGACTCACCGAGTCTACCCCGGCACTCGCCTCCGTCACACTGCGATCCATCAGTCCCACCGCTTTTTGTGCACTTTGCTGCAGTTGGGTGATCATATCTTGAATTTCAACCGTCGCTTCTTGGGTATGTTGTGCCAGCTTACGCACTTCATCCGCCACAACCGCAAAGCCGCGTCCTGTATCCCCCGCCCGGGCAGCTTCAATCGCGGCGTTAAGCGCCAATAGATTGGTTTGCTCTGAGATGCCTTGAATGGTCACCACCACAGTACCAATTTTCTCCACTTGCGCGTCGACCTGACCGACGACTTGTGATGACTCACTAATGTCATTTGACAGCGCATTGATGGTATTAATGGTGGTGCTAACATGCGCTTGGCCACTGCTGGCTTGCTGACTGGAGCTTTCAGTCGCTTTAGCTGCTTCTCGGGTATGCTCTGCGACCGTTTGCACGGTGGCGCTCATTTCACTCATGGCTGACGCCAGTTGATCCATTTCATCGAACTGCTCTTTCGACGATTCTTTGGTTTCCGACATGCTGATGGTCATGATCTCGGCCAGAGACGACAGATCGTCTGACGCTTGTCGCTGCGCTTGAATCACGTCGACCAATTGCCGACGAGACGTTTCCAGCTCGCGCGCAAGATCGCCAAACTCGTCTTGGCTATTCATTTCAATCGGCTCACTCAAATCGCGATTCGCCAACGCACGAATCCTGTCGGTCAGGTAGTTGATTTGGCGCAGCATGATGTTAGATCCACCCAGCAAGATCACCATAAAAGACACAATCATTACCGCAGTCTGCCACGCCACTTTGATGATATAATCTTGGTAATACGCTTGCGCTTCAGATGTGGGTTGCGAGGCCACTAACCACCAGTCGCTGTTGCCTACAGGCACGGCATACCCATGTCGTCCGCCATCATAGACGGTGTAACTGAACGGCTGTGACTGATTGAGAAAAAGCTCAGTAATATCAGCGCCTGAGGTGTCATCCGGCATACGCAATTGATCAAATTGTCGCATGGAGGGGTGCGCCCAAATCTGACGCGTCTCGCCATTGACTAAAAATAAATACGCGCCTTCACTGAACTCATTGTTCATGGTGTCGACCGTCTCTCGCATCAGACGCTCTCCGTCCGGTTGCTCGATTAATGTGCCAGTCATTGCGGCACTGGAACGGGCAAGTTCTTGGGTCTGGCTTAAGGTGAAATCAATGACGGATTGGCGAAATGTATTGGCGTCCCACATCTGCTTGCCGACCAAAATAATGGTACTAAATACCATAAGAATCACGAGTTTTGGAATCAAGCGCAGATTGGTAACGGGTTTTTCCCACGCATAGAAGGTATGTTTAGCCATAATCCTGAAAGCTCCATGACCGCTATCAAGCCAACTGAGTGACCCAAACAAACGGGCGATTATTGATACTAGGTGATGTTATATCGACAAACACCACGTTGGCTGAATCCTTGTTTACCGTATTTGTGAAATTTAACCAAAAACATTGCCCATAATGATAACTTAGTCAAATTATCATGTGACGCGTAAACCGTTTATAACGCAAAAACCACCAACATAGATTGATCTTGACTGGGTTTTTACCGAGTCAACGTCGAGACCAAAGGCGCCATGGCGATGCATACAGACACATCTTATTTGCATAATCGATTCGGCTAAAAAAAGCAGCCATCTGGCTGCTTCTACCTATTCTCTTACACTTTTTAGCGTCGCTTATTCTTGCCAATAAGGCGTGAGGCCTAAGCCTGTTTGGCGACTTTGCGTCATCGCATGAAAAAGTGATTCTTCTTTTCTCGCTAACCACTTTTCCGCTTGTTGCTTATCGTCGTCATCGTCAATCGCTGCAACTAAATCGCGTACTGGCTCAAGTAGCCGAAGTTCCTCTATACCTTGCAGTAAATCCAGCCAAGGCAGTCGAAACGCTTTACGGCGACTTTTATCAAAGAGTGACGCCAAGCAGGTCCCTAACACCAAGTTGCGTTGCAGACGTGGATACTGATCAAAATACTCATGCCTTGTCAGTGTCTTACTCTCGTCAAAGGCATCAAGGAGCTCATGCCAAGATTCAGGTAATGCCTTATCGGCCAGAGTTTGAATCGGTTGCGCTAATTTATCCGCTGCTTTTTCATCTAAAAACGGCTGCCAACCTTTAGAGAGAATCCAACGACTTAAATCAAGCAACAGATTGCAGTAGCGAGAGGTATGAAGTAACGCCACGATATCCTCGCGCTCCGGCAACTGAGCTTGCTCAGCTTTCAGCGTTTTGACCATCATTTTTCGGGCATTGAGTTTGCGCAGGTATTGGCCCTTATCTTCACACAAGCGTGCGTTCGCCCACGCATCATCCAGCCAAGCGAGTTCGCCATCAAACCATTGCAACTCTTGACGCAATAATGTGCTCGCTCGTCTCGGCAACACGCTGCCGAATAGAACGAAGGCTTGGCGGATCAGTAATACCGCGTAGCGAATTTCCTGCAGCGCATCGAGCGATTCTCGCTCTATGTAGATTTGTTCGTGGTAATGCCAGTGGCTGAGCGCGTGCTCAAGAATTCGAATGAGCGCTTTCTCTTGCGTATCGTCGGCGCTCAGTTTGACGATAGACAGCGCTTTGACCGGATCGCCTTGATAGCCAGTGGCTAAGCGGTAGCCTCGCGCGGCTTTACTCAAATTTCCCAGTCGCAGTCCTCCCTCATCGGCAAGGTTGCGCGCCAATGAAAATAAGGCGTCGGTTTGACCCGAAATAAGCTCTAACTCGACCTCAGAAATCACATCTTTATCACCGGCTTCGGTGGAGACTTCACCCTGATCGCTGGCTAACTCTATTTGACTCCCGTCGTCAGTGGCTAAGAGCCACTGTTGGCGGACAAAGTCGGTGGAAAAGAGCGGCTGAATCGACTGACTCAGTGCATCAATATTGACACTATCAGGCCATGCATCGACCGGGATCAAAGAAAGGTCGGGCTCAGGTCCATTAAGCTCAGCGTTGTATTCTGGGCGCTGATGCAGCCCAGCTACCACCCGGCCAGCGGTTTTGAGCGTTTGAATATAAACACCATCAAAACAACGCACACGCAAACCGATATCGTGTTCGCGTAGGGTAAAATCTGGCGTATCGAAGTAGATGTTGCCCAGCTCACGCTGGCTTTGCTGTAGCTGCTTTACACTGACAATCTTATCGCGGATGCGATGAGGAAAGTCAGAAGAGACAAAAAATTTGAGCTCTATCTCAGTGTCCATACGGGTACCTATAGCCAATTGCCTGACAAGGATATGAACAATTGATCTTGTCGGCAAGGACTATAACCACCAGTCTTGATCAAACGCACTGCGGCATAGATCACAAAAGCTGTTTCTTTAGCCAATGTTCTGCGCTACCATTCGCCGCTCCGATATACCATCGTTGAACGTTTAGCCTCCACTCTTTGCCCTTTGGGCGTGAGGCAACCAGGTAGATTACGGCTATGCCAGTCAATACAATTGTTGGGCTATTCGCAAAAAGCCCTATAAAACCTCTGCAACGCCACGTCAATCGTGTCAATGATTGCTGTGAGCTACTGATCCCGTTTTTCCATGCTTGCGAACAGCAAGATTGGGAAAAGGCGAATCAACTCCGTCACCAAATCTCTGAGATAGAGAAAGATGCTGACACCCTGAAGCGCAATATCCGACTCAAGTTGCCCCGCGGTTTGTTTATGCCCGTTGATCGGACGGACATGCTCGAGTTACTGACTCAGCAAGACAAATTGGCAAACTTATCCAAAGATATTGCCGGCCGAGTGATCGGCCGCCAGCTTCGTATGCCCCCAACAATGAATACCGCTTTCATTGCTTATGTACAACGGTGCCTAGATGCAGCCGCTCAAGCACGTCGGGTGATTAATGAGCTCGAAGAACTGCTTGAGACTGGATTTAAAGGACGCGAAGTCACCTTAGTGGCCGAAATGATTCATCAGTTGGATGTGATTGAAGATGATACTGACTCAATGCAAATCCAGCTTCGCCAGGCATTGATGGCGGTGGAACAGGAATACAATCCTGTCGACGTCATGTTCTTGTACAAAATCCTCGAGTGGGTCGGCGAAATTGCTGATCAAGCGCAACGTGTCGGTGCGCGCTTAGAGGTCATGCTTTCCCGTTCCTAACCGAGTGATGTAACAACAAGGTATTACAATGGAAATCCTGATGAATCACGGGACCATTCTTATTATGGTCGCCGCGGCTTTTGGTTTTTTAATGGCAATTGGTATTGGTGCCAATGATGTCGCCAACGCAATGGGCACGTCTGTGGGCTCTAAAGCGCTAACCATCAAGCAAGCCATTATTGTTGCCATGATTTTTGAATTTGCCGGCGCTTATTTAGCTGGCGGTGAAGTCACAGATACCATTAGAAAAGGTGTTATCGATACCAGTCTCTATGCCGATCAACCGTTAGAATTGGTCTTTGGCATGATGTCCGCTCTGCTCGCGGCGGGTACTTGGCTGCTCCTTGCCTCCTATATGGGCTGGCCAGTCTCCACCACCCATTCGATAATTGGCGCGATCATTGGCTTTGCTTGCCTATCGGTTGGCTCTGAGGCCGTCGATTGGCATACCGTCCAAGGTATCGTTGGCAGTTGGGTGATCACCCCCTTTATCTCCGGTCTTTTTGCCTACTTTATTTTTCTTAGCGCCCAGCGCCTCATTTTTGACACTGACCGCCCCGTACTCAATGCAAAACGTTTTGTCCCCATTTATATGTTCCTCACCGCGTTTATTATTGCGATGGTGACCATTAAAAAAGGGCTCAAGCATGTTGGCTTGCATTTGACCACGTTAGAGTCAGTCAGTGCGTCAATTGTCTTGTCTGCACTGGTGATGTTTTTTGGCGTGTATTATATCTCTCGAAAATATCGCGGCGATGAGAGCCAAGGCTTTCAAGGCGTTGAGCGGATATTCAGCTTACTCATGGTCGTCACGGCGTGTGCCATGGCCTTCGCGCATGGCTCAAACGACGTTGCCAATGCCATTGGTCCCCTTTCAGCGATTGTCGCGACCGTGCAAAACCTCGGTACTGTGGCAGAAAAAGCACACATTGCTTGGTGGATTCTTCCGATGGGCGGTGCCGGCATTGTCATCGGCCTTGCGACCTTGGGGCATCGTGTCATGGCGACAGTTGGCTCAGGAATAACAGAACTCACACCAAGCCGCGGATTTGCCGCGCAATTAGCCACCGCGAGCACAGTCGTTTTAGCCTCGGGAACAGGCTTACCGATTTCGACCACGCAAACATTAGTCGGTGGCGTTCTCGGCGTTGGATTTGCCAGAGGCATTGCCGCACTCAACCTCGGCGTGGTGCGCAATATTGTTGCCTCGTGGCTCATCACGCTTCCAGCAGGCGCTTTATTAGCTGTGATCTTTTACCAAGTAATGATCACCTTCTTTGCCTAACAGTCGGCAGCGATGTCAAATCACGGTTAAAAAAAGGGGGGCATGGCTCCCCTTTCTTTTTAGCCTATGGCACTATGCCTAGCAAAGCCGATGTGTCCCACACTGAATAATGCAAAGGACCCCAGACGTGAAACACCTGTATTCTGCTCTCATATTGCTATTCGTTCTCGTCACCGCGCCGCAAGCCATGGCGGAGAACTATATTTCTGATGAATTATTTACCTATATGCACTCTGGCCCTGGTACACAATATCGCATTATCGGCAGTGTTGATGCAGGCGATAAAATCACTGTACTCAAGCGCGACCAAAATGCGGGCTATTCGCAAATTGTCGATAGTCGCGGCCGTAAAGGCTGGGTGAAAAGTGACTTCGTCACCACTCAACCTGGCTTGAAAGAACGTGTACCTGCGCTTGAAGCCGAGCTCAAAAAAGTAAAAACAGCCTTATCGAGTGCACAGGATGATGCCAAAGCACAACAAAAAGGGTTGGTTGAGTCGCTTAAAAAGCGTAATGCGCAAATCGAGAAGCTAGAAACACACAGCAGCGAACTCAATAAAAAGCTGATTGATGCACAAAATGAAATTCGTGCTTTGCGTGCAAAAATTGATACGCAAAAAGATGACTTATTAATGCGCTGGTTCACCTACGGCGGCATGGTGGCCGGCGGCGGCTTACTGTTTGGCCTTGTGCTGCCACATCTTATCCCACGTAAGAAACGTCGCCGTGACGGCTGGGCATAATCAATCTCCGATAAATAGGCTGCGTTTGCAGCCTATTTTATTTAGATCGCCACGTTTATATCGTTTACGTTTTATCCCGCGTTTTTTCTATCCCGTCGTTGATGAGCAATCCCGTCGTTGATGAGCAACCCCATCTTTCGTTGGCTAGCTAACGATTAGCCATCCAACGGTAACCATTATCAGCACACGGTGGGCGTGCTGCTACGCTATATGTATACTTCTATGAAGGTATGACTCAGCATCTTTGCTGTTTCTTCACTTTCTGCAACCAAGGAGCTTTGTGTGAAACACTATCTTGTCGGCGGCGCGGTACGCGATGCGTTGTTAAGTTTACCGGTCACGGACAAAGATTGGGTCGTGGTGGGCGCGACAGTGAAGCAAATGCAAGCCTCAGGCTATCAACAAGTTGGCCAAGACTTCCCAGTCTTTTTGCATCCAGAAACGCATGAAGAGTACGCATTAGCACGCACAGAGCGTAAATCGGGCCAAGGCTACACCGGTTTTGTGTGTGACTTTTCGCCAGATATCTCGTTAGAGGCCGATCTTCAGCGGCGTGATCTCACTATAAACGCCATTGCCCAAGATGAAGATGGCACCTTGATTGACCCTTATGGCGGTCAGCAAGATTTACACAACCGGATGTTACGTCATGTCTCGCCCGCCTTTAGCGAAGATCCATTGCGCGTGCTACGTGTGGCACGATTTGCCGCCCGCTTTGCGCCTCTCGGCTTCACCATTGCCGACGATACATTGGCGCTGATAAAAGCGATGGTCGCCAAGGGCGAACTTGCCCACCTCACTCCAGAGCGAGTTTGGCGGGAGTGGGAGAAAGCGCTTGGCAGTGATCGTCCCGATGTGTTTCTTGCTGTGCTGCGCGATTGTGGTGCACTTGCGGTAGTGATTCCTGAAATCGACGCCCTGTACGGCGTGCCGAATCCTGCCAACTGGCACCCTGAGATCGATACCGGCATCCACACGGAAATGGTCAGCCGTTATGCCGCCTCGTTGACCGATGACAAATGCATTCGCTTTGCTGCACAAGTCCATGATCTCGGTAAAGCCCTCACCCCTTCCTCCATCTTGCCCGGCCATCGCGGCCATGGCGATCGTGGGCTGCCGGTGATAAAAGATCTGTGCGAGCGGCTTAAAATCCCCAATCAATGCAGAGATTTAGCCTTGGTAGTCAGTGCACATCACTCTAAGATCCATAAATGCGATCAACTCAGCCCCGAGCATTGGGTGGCATTATTTAATCAAATTGATGCGTGGCGAAAACCTGAACGGGTTGAGCAATTGGCCTTGGCATGTTTAGCCGATGTGCGTGGCCGCAAGGGACGTGAAAATTATCATTACCCGCAAGCCGATGCCTTACGTGAGCGCTTTGCCTGTGCCGAGAACGTCGATGTAAAGCCGATTGTCGACGCTGGCTTTAAAGGGGCAGCGATTCGTGATGAGCTTCATCGCCAACGTATTCAGGCGATTGCGGCATGCGCTGCGCCAAGCGATCAGCAAATCGCGGGCACACCCTATTAACGAAACTCACGCGACGTGACCGACAAGGTGGTGAGCTTAGGGGTAAGGTCAATCAACTTACCGGCAATTACATGCACCACCTCGCCCTGCCGCTCGACAATGCCATGCACTTTTAACACCTTGGCTTGCATAAAAGCGCGGGATTGCGCCCGTGCCGTCCCCGCCCAAACCACCACATTGATATTGCCCGTATCGTCTTCCAAGGTGACAAAAGTTACACCACTGGCGGTACCTGGTGATTGCTTGCCCGTCACCACCCCCGCTACCGCCACCCAACTTTGCGATTCACACTGTGATAACTCAACACCACGAATAAAACGGCCCAGCGTGCCGGCTTGCGCCATCAAACGAATAGGATGATCGGTGAGCGACAGCCCCAAGGCCGCATAATCTTCAATCACGTTCTGCCATTGGGAAGGCGAATGAGGCAAGACAACCTCATCGTCACTGGTGGCCAGTAGCGGCAGTTGCCGCTGCTGATCCATCAGAGCCCAGCGCGCCTGATAGCGGTTACCAGCCAGCGCTGCCAGTGCGCCACTGCTGGCTAGGGCTTGATAAGCATCGCGGTCAAGGTTAATTTTTTGCAGTGACGACAAAGACGCAAACCCTGCCTCTGGACGATGGGCCAGCAACCGGTCTATTGCCGCCACGCTTAATCCTTTGACTAACCGCAACCCCAGTCGCACGCCCCACTGATCGCCGACCTTTTCTAAGCAATGATCCGCTCCCGAGTGCTGCACACAAACCGGCAACACAGGCACCTGATGCCGCGTGGCGTCTTGCATCAATTGTGACGGTGAGTAAAACCCCATCGGCTGGCTATTAAGCAAGCCGGTGTAAAACGCGGCGGGATAATAATGCTTTAACCACGCTGAGACATAGGCCAAAACCGCAAACGACGCCGAGTGGCTCTCTGGAAAGCCATAATCACCAAACCCACAGATTTGCCGGTAAAGCTGCTCGGCAAAGTCGACGCGATAGCCACGCGCGGTCATCCCAGTAATCAATTTGTCGCGAAACGGCGCCAGTCCACCCTTTTTCTTCCATGCGGCCATCGCACGACGCAGCTGATCCGCTTCGCCACCAGAAAAACCGGCTGCCACCATCGCCAGTTTGATCACCTGCTCTTGAAAAATGGGCACTCCAAGCGTACGCGCCAGCACTTGCTCAACCGCTTTGGACGGGTAGCTCACCACTTCTTCCCCATCACGGCGCTTTAAATACGGATGCACCATGTCACCTTGAATCGGGCCGGGGCGGACAATGGCAATTTGGATCACCAAATCATAATAACAAGCCGGTTTGAGCCGCGGTAGCATACTCATTTGTGCCCGTGACTCAATTTGAAATACCCCTACGGTATCGGCGTGCTGAATGCGCGCAAACACCGCCGGATCATCGCCTTGTTGAGTGATCGCCGCCAAACTCAAGCGAGGGCCACCGGTTTGGGCAATCAAATCAAAGGTACGTCGAATCGCGGTGAGCATACCCAGCGCCAGTACGTCGACTTTCATCAGATGCAGTGTTTCCAGATCGTCTTTATCCCACTGGATCACCGTCCGCTCTGCCATCGCCGCATTTTCCACCGGCACCAACTCATACAAAGGCCCATCTGCAATCACAAAGCCACCGACATGCTGAGAAAGGTGGCGCGGAAAGCCGATCAATGTCTGGGTAAGCGACAGCCATTGTTGGCTTTTCGCGCTTTTAGGATCCAGGCCCAACTGTTGAAGTTGCTGCGTCCAAGGCTGAGTTTTATCGCGCCGATTGAGGTTTTGAATAAAAAAATCAATCTGGCTAGCGGGGATCGCCAACGCTTTGCCCACATCACGCAGTGCACTTTTAAGCCGATAACGGATCACGGTTGCCGCTAAGGCAGTCCGCTCACGGCCATATTTTTGATACAAATACTGGATCACTTCTTCACGGCGCTGGTGCTCAAAGTCCACATCAATATCCGGCGGCTCGTCGCGCTCTTTACTAATAAAGCGCTCAAACAGCACATCGACTTTGCACGGATCCACCGCGGTGATCCCTAAGCAATAACACACCACCGAGTTCGCCGCCGAGCCGCGCCCTTGGTATAAGATCCCACGCGATTGAGCAAAGCGCACCAGATCGTAAATGGTCAAAAAGTAATACGGATAATCCAGCGCCTCGATAAGCGCGAGCTCTTTTTCAATGATGGCTCCCACGTCACGGGGAACACCTTGTGGGAAGCGCTGCTGTGCGCCTTGCTTGACCGCCTCACGCAGATACGCCATCGCAGACTCGCCAGTCGGCACCACTTCCTTGGGATAGCTGTATTTAAGGCTCGCCAAGGAAAACTGACACTGGGCGGCAATCTTGGCACTTTCCGCCAGCCACTCAGGAGGAAATAAAGCGTGTAATTTAGGCAACGGGCGTAAGGCGCGCTCTGCATTGGGCAATAGTGTCCGCCCCAACGCCGCCACCGGCTGACGATGTCGAATCGCCGTTAAGGTATGATGTAACGCCAGCCGCTCAGGGTGATGCATCAGCACATCACCACACGCTGTCACACGAAGCGCATACTGGCTTGCCAGCATGCGACAGTGCGCCAGATACGGATGGTCGTTATCCGCTAGATCGCGCCGCACGGCCAGATACAAGCGCTCAGCATGATAACGCAGCAGCCACGTCGCCCAGTGATGATCGCTCTCCGCGCCACTGGGTAGCCATAGCACTATGCCATGACGCACCGACATCAGATCCCACTCGCTCAGCTGGTAGTCACCTTTGTGACTGCGTCGCCGCGCATTGGTGATAATCCGACACAGCTCTTGGTAAGCCGCTTGGGTGGGACACAGTAAAACAACATCTAACGCCTGCAGGCGAAAGCGACTGCCAATGATCAGCGAAAGCTGCGGATAATCACGCTGAGCTTGATACGCACGCACCACACCTGCGACCGAGCATTCATCGGTGATCGCGAGCGCTTGATAGCCCAATGTTGCCGCTTGCGCCACCAGCTCTTCCGGATGTGAGGCGCCCTCAAGAAAGGAGAAATTGCTGCAACATACCAGCTCGGCATACGTACTCATCGCTTCACCGTCTAACTAAACCAGCCGTGTAAAAACCAAGTTTGCTCTGGCGTGCGAAATACCCATAGCCATTGTTGCTGAGCGTTTTGAGCAATAAAGTAATCGCGCTGGATAGGCGCATCTTCCCACCAGCCCGTGACAATCCGCTCCGGCCCTTCACGTAAAGTGACCTTACCCACCAGTGGCGTAGGCTGCGGCAATAATAAACTTGGACGCGGGCGCGTCGGCACCGACGTTGGCTGAGTAACGCGTTGATGATGCGGTAGGTGCTGACTCGCGGCCTCGGGACGGTGATGATCCACATACGCTAACCGCATGACCGCCTCCTCCCCTAATCGGGCCGCCAGAGTCGCGACCAACTCATCGCGGCTTTGATCACCTTGTTGCGGGCTAAACAGATCCACTTGGCCGGGTTGGTGGCAATCGATGTGCGTGGCAGCCACACTCACCGCCGTTACTGGCTGGCTTACTTGCCATGACGCCAGGCGTAAACGCACCAACGCCATCCAGCGATCGGGGTCTTTCTCACCATACGCGGCCATTACCGGCAGGGTTTCTTCACATCCATCACGCAAGCTAAACCCCAACGTCAGCGCGGGGGTGCAAGCACTACGTTGCTCAAGAAAGTGGCACAGTGCTGATACCAAGTTATCGATGATCGGCAATAAATGGGCTTGCTCACTAAGCTCAAACAACAAGACCTGCTGCTGAAAAAATTGCAGCGGTGGCTGAAAATAATTCAGTGGCGTCGGCTTATCGCCACTCACTTCGGCAAGATAATCCACCACTGTGCGGGGAAAACGTCGCATCAGCGAAGCGGTAGGCAAGGCGATAAGCTCACCTAACTGAGAGAAGCCTAGACGCGTAAACTGGGTTTTCACCGTCTCCGGTAAAGGCGCTGCGGCCAACGGCAATTGCTGCAACGCTGCCTGCAAATGCTCGGGGTCGGTACTGATCTTGCCCGCGTGGCCATACGCCATAAGCTCGGCGGCACGCGGCGTTTGGCCCACACCAGCCTGATAACGGATGCCATTTTCAACCAACGTTTGAGTCACTGCCTGCCATAGCGGGGGAAACCCTTGATATAGCGCTAACATCGGTGACACGTGTAGCCATAAACCTTTAGGCGGATTAAGGCTGATTTCCGCGACCAACGGATAAAGCTGTGTGGCGATCTGCTCAAGGGCCGACTGCTCTTTCTTCGCGCAATAAGGGTAGACCGCAAGCTGATGACAGTTAACTGCCGCCGCCCCTAATCCCATACCGGTATTCAGACCGTGTGTGTTAGCCGCCACAGAGAGCTGCACTAAACGGCCTTCTTGCTCGTTGACCAGCCCCACTGCCTGCTCAGGTGACGGCACATAGAGGCTATCTAACAACAAGCTCGGGCAATGCAGGTACAGCCACAGAGTCATCACGCTTGCTCCCGCTGTTGCCGTGGGGGAAAGGCGAGCAAATTATCTGCGCTGCTCGGCCAAGTCACCAAAGCGGACCATTGCTCGCGCCAATCGAGGGTAAACGGGGCCGGTGGCCATTGGCCGCGACAATAGCGCACCGTGACTGTCACGCCACACGCAGAAGGGGCCAGCGCCACACTTAAATCAACCGGCAAGCTCAACGAGTACGTCTGCTGACGGCGCAACAACACCACCGCACATTGACCATGTTCGGCCGCCAGTTTTAAGCGTTTGACTTGCCCAATCGTGAGCGAAGATGGCCATAACACTACCGCCTGACACGCACCACTGCGCGCCGCTTGCTCGGCTGCCCACAGCGCATGTTGATCGCTATCGGGATACACTAGCAAGGTGTTTTCTGTTGGATAACCTTGCTGATGTAACATTGCCGCATTAATACCGACCGGAGGACAGATCCAGGCGATCTCTTTACCGGTGGCGCGATACAGCGCAGGCAATACTAACCGCAGCTCACCAACGCCAAAATCACTGATGATATCCGTAACCCCTGGCGTAGGGATCCCACCCAGACGCTGATCAAACGCGGCATAACCGGTCGCTTGCTTATCGGGTAACTCAGCCATTAGCGGACGCTGACTAGCACGCCATAAGCCGTGTTGTTGGGCTAATTGTTCGAGCGTTTTCATCATTAAAATACCTGTATATTTATACAGTATATTTAACTTTCGTCGCGCTGCAAGAGAAAGAAAAAGAAAAAACCAGTGCACGCTCTATAACCGGTTGATAAAAAAACGCCCCCTAAAAAGGAGCCGACTTTCTTGGTGGGATGTTGTGTCTGATAAGGTATAACGCGCTAAGGGGATTACATCGCTGAAATAGGCGTCTTCACCGATTGAGACGAGGCGAGCATTACTTGGTTACGTCCTCGGTGCTTAGCGCGATACATCAACACATCTGCCGCATGAATCAAAGCATCAAGCTCTAACGCGTCCATATCATCGGTAACATCACTGGCAATGATTGCACCGATACTGACCGTTACCCGTATCTCAGCACCGTCAAACTCAAATACACTATCCGCCACATCGCAGCGAATATGATTCGCTATTTCAATCAAGGCATCTAAATTTGGCGTTGGACAGAGTACACAGAACTCTTCGCCTCCCAGACGTGCTGCAGCGCCTTTTTTGACTAATCGCTTTAAGTAGCTGGCAAGGTGCACCAACACTTTATCACCTTGCATATGCCCGTAGGTATCGTTGACTTGTTTGAAATGGTCAAGATCAATCAGGATCAATCCCATTTCTTGCTGACGGCTAAGTTTGGGCTTTTGACGTGAAAAGTAAGCGTCTAAACCACGACGGTTTAACAGCTGCGTTAAAGGATCCGTATTAGCAAACTCTCGCAGACGTGAATTGGCTTGGCGCAGCGCAACAGTCCGCTTATACACCATACGCTTTAGAATAAAAATATAGGTCACCGCGCCTAATAGCACCGTAAGAGCGACACTCGGGATAAGCCAAGTGGGATAGGCTTCGACGCGTTCGGTATTAATCCATTTTTGTTTAATACGCAGTAACTCTTGTGAGGGGATGTTATCAATGCCCGCACGTATCTCGTTCAGTAGTGCTTGATTACCTTTAGGTACCGCCGCATAAATCGGACGCGTATACAGCACTTGATCGGCAACAAACGCCAGCGGCTTACCTTGCGTCAAAAAATAAAAGTTTGCGGTTTGGCTATCGGCAACGAGTGCACTGATTTCGCCATCGAGCGCGGCACTAAATAACGTTTCATTACGCCGAAAGCGTCTTTGCTTCACATTAGGATAATGTTCAGCTAAAAACCAAGATTCGTAGCTGCCAGCCACCACGCCAACCACTTTGTCTGCGGCTAACGGATCTTTACTAACTTGTCCCGCCTGATTTTGCACATATAAAGACCCATTCGTATTGAAGATAGGCGCCACATAATCCAAATAGGCTTCACGTTCGGGAGACTTGAGTAACCCCGCGTGAACGCGATTGCCTCCCTCTTTCATATACGAAAGGGAGTCAGCCCAGTCGAGTAGCATAAACTGAATCGATTCGTGATTGTATTTAGCGTAAGCCTGCCAAAAATCAATCAATAAGCCTTTGGGTTGACCATTACCCGGTATGTAGCTGTAGGGTTTCCATTCAGACGAATGCGCAACGACTAGTATGTCTTTTTCTTCTGACAGATACGCGTCGTCAGCCCATGCAAACGTACTTGCATACGTGCAGGCTATAAGCAGCATCCCTGTCAAAAACCGTAAAATACGCGCAAACATTGTTAGGCAGCCCATGAAAAGAGTCTTGATGGTAGATAAATTCTTACAGAACGCAAAAGACTTAATAAAAAAGCATGATCCAGTTCAAATTGGAAGCCAGATCACACCATATAATGTCAAGTTAGACATTAACGGTATAGAAACTAATCAAAAAGGAATACGTCGTATGGTAAAGGAGCGCGCGTCAACAGAAAGCGTAATCAATACAAAAATATCTTACCCCCTCATTAACCTGTCATGCTGTTGTAATGATTTAAATCGGTAGTTGTGGTAAATTTACGCGCCCAAATGGAGAAAGGGGCTTGGATATTCAGATCGCGTGCTTTAAGTCTTCTAATCGATAGCGGCTTTATTGCCCGTGATCAACATAGATCACCGCAGACCATCTATACTCACAGGCGATAAACAGTGATGTTACCCCAGCTATCCTAGTTGCGGTAACGCCATTGAAAAATGCAGAGGTTTCGCTTTCACAGCTACTTGAGCAAAAAGTGCGTGGTAAAATTACACTTTTTCAGTGTGTTGTGAAAAAGCACCAAGCTTATGTTTCAATTTTTGACCGGAGAAATGTGTCGATGAAAAAGACCAAAATCGTATGTACGATTGGCCCAAAAACCGAATCTGAAGAGATGCTGACTCAGCTTGTTGAAGCTGGTATGAACGTCATGCGCCTTAACTTCTCACACGGTGACTACCAAGAGCACGGTGCTCGTATTGCTAACCTACGTAACGTGATGAAGCAAACGGGTAAACAAGCCGCTATCTTGCTGGATACTAAAGGTCCAGAGATCCGTACGGTAAAACTAGAAAATGGCGACGATGTCATGCTAGAAGCCGGTCAAACCTTCACTTTCACCACAGATACCTCTGTCGTGGGCAATAAAGATCGCGTTGCGGTCACTTACGAAGGTTTACCTCAGGATTTAAAACCGGGTAATACTGTCTTAGTCGATGATGGTCTGCTTGAGATGGAAGTACTAGAAACGACTGAAAAAGAAGTGGTTTGTAAAGTACTGAACAATGGCGAGCTAGGTGAAAACAAAGGCGTTAACCTGCCAGGCGTTTCCGTTAGCCTTCCGGCATTGGCAGAAAAAGACAAGTCTGATCTTAAATTCGGCTGTGAGCAAGGTGTTGATTTTGTTGCCGCCTCATTTATCCGTAAAAAAGAAGACGTGGAAGAAATCCGCGAGCTACTAGCCCAAAACGGTGGCAGCGACATCAAAATCATCTCTAAAATCGAAAACCAAGAAGGTGTCGACAACTTTGACGCTATCTTAGAAGCTTCAGACGGCATCATGGTTGCTCGTGGTGATCTGGGTGTAGAGATCCCGGTTGAAGAAGTGATCTTCGCGCAGAAGATGATGATCGAAAAATGTAACCGTGCTCGCAAGCTGGTTATTACCGCAACACAAATGCTGGATTCGATGATCAAAAACCCGCGTCCAACCCGTGCTGAAGCCGGTGACGTGGCGAATGCTATCATGGATGGTACCGATGCCGTCATGCTGTCAGGGGAATCTGCAAAAGGTAAGTATCCATTAGAAGCGGTAAGCATCATGGCGCAAATCTGTGAGCGTACAGACCGTCAAATGTCACCTGCGTTGGGTTCTCGTCTCGATAGCAGCCGTCTGCGCATCACCGAAGCGGTCTGTAAAGGCGCTGTCGATACCTCTCAAAAACTGGGCGCACCTTTGATTGTCGTTGCGACCGAAGCGGGCAAATCAGCACGCTCAGTACGTAAGTACTTCCCAACGGCAAATATCATCGCGGTAACCACCAATCCGAAAACAGCCGCACACTTGTGTCTGACTAAAGGGGTAACGCCCGTGATGATCGAAAGCATCGACAGCACGGATGAGTTCTACCGTCGCGGTAAGACCATCTCTCTCGAATCAGGCTTGGCCAACAAAGGCGATATCGTCGTGATGGTGTCCGGTGCTTTAGTTCCTTCAGGCACAACCAATACTACATCAGTGCACGTGCTGTAATTGATCGCACTTATATATATAGTAAAAGCGATAACAAAACTTACGCCTCGACTATGTCGGGGCGTTTTTTTATCTGCGCTTACCAGTGGACAATTTCTTTGAAGTGCGTTTTGATCAATACCGCTAACGGCACCAAATAAATCGCGCTAAGCTTTAATGCCAATACCGCGAGCGTCAAGGTGGTCACACGCACTAAGCACTTATTGATCGTTTGTAGTAAAGGATGGCTCATCATTATTTTAGTCTAAAAAGGTCGTTGTTCAAAAATCAGGCTGTAGTTTACAAATTAATCAATAAATCGCAAGCGTCAATCACGGCTGTTATCATGACAGGTAAAGGCGCTGTGTCTAAGCCACTGATTTACCGCTATCACAGAGAAAAAGATGACAAAACCATTAACCATTTTGGATATTGCCCGCTTAGCCGGGGTCGGGAAATCGACCGTATCCCGTGTGTTAAATAATGACGCACGCGTTAAAGACAGCACACGCGCTAAAGTGCAAGCGGTGATCGACCAACACGACTTTCTCCCTTCTAAATCTGCGCGGGCGATGCGAGCACAACGCAGTGGTGTTGTGGGTGTGATTGTAGCTAAGCTAAGCTCCAACTCCGAAAATACCGCGCTGACTGGCTTGCTCAATACTTTGTATGCCAGAGGCTATGACGCCGCGATTATGGAAACGCAATTTTCGCAACAAAAAGCACAAGCCCATTTGGACGTGCTAAAACGTCGTAATGTGGATGGTATTATCTTTTTTGGCTTTTCGGGGTGTGATCTCTCTGCTCTGGCGCCTTTTGCTCCCCATTGTGTGGTACTCGCGATCGATAGTAACGACTATGCCAGTGTGAGTTATGACAACCAAGGCGCTGTCACACAAGTCATGGCGCATTTCTATGCCCAAGGACTGCGCTACATTCACTTTCTCGGTATTGATGAACACGATGAAACCACGGGGCGTGCTAGGGCCCATGCCTACCATTCTTTCTGTGATCGCCACCAACTACCTGCCCGTCTGCATCGCTGCGAAATGAGCCTACATGCTGCCTATAAGGCAACCGACTCACTGATTGATAGCCAAACCCAGGCGGTTGTATGTGCGTCTGATACCCTGGCGCTTGGCGTCGCTAAGCGATTACAAACCCTTGGCCGAGAGGACATTGCTATTGGCGGCATCGGCAATCATGACATGCTACGCTTTATGTTCCCACGCGCAGTCAGTGTGGAGCTGGGTTACCATCAAGCGGGTCAGCATGCAGCCGAGCTATTGCTCAAGCAGCTTGATGAAACGCCTACTGAGATCACGCATTGGACACAACCGTGTCATCTCGTGGTGCCCTAACCTTTTCTCTACACGATGAATCAAGCAGTTAAAAAATTCTGTGTGATGGTTTTCAAATAATGGGAACGATTCCACTGATAAATTCGATCGTACGATCCATAATCAGTGGGAACGTTACCAATGAATACCCTACAGCAATACAGGATTGCTTATGAGCCAGATAGATAAAAAAGCCGTTGACCAATTGGTTACTCATATTGGCGGCAAAGACAACATTGCAACCGTAAGCCACTGCCTCACCCGTTTACGTTTCGTGTTAAACGATCCGGAGAAAGCCGATGTCGCAGCGATTGAAGCGATCCCCATGGTGAAAGGCTGCTTTACCAGTGCCGGTCAATTTCAAGTGGTGATCGGCACCAGCGTCGACCAAGCTTTCGCGCTGTTACAACAAGCCACCGGCGTCGAGGGCCAATCAAAAGATGAAGCCAAACAAGCGGCTCGCCAAAATATGACCCTAACTGAACGTGCGATTTCACACCTCGCGGAAATTTTTGTTCCCCTTCTTCCCGCGATCATCACCGGCGGTCTGATCCTCGGCTTCCGTAATGTGATCGGTGATATCCGCATGTTCGATGGCAAAACCCTGACCGAGATCAGCGAGTTTTGGGCTACCGCTCACGGCTTTTTATGGCTGCTTGGCGAAGCCATCTTCCACTTCCTGCCTGTCGGTGTCTGTTGGGCGACGGTGAGAAAAATGGGCGGTACGCCAATCTTGGGTATCGTGCTCGGTATTACCCTAGTATCGCCTCAGTTGATGAACGCTTACCTTATCGGTAAAGAAATCCCCGAAGTGTGGGACTTTGGCTGGTTCTCGATTGAAAAAGTCGGTTATCAGGCACAGGTGATCCCGGCGATGTTTGCGGGGATGGCGTTGGCGTTTATTGAAACCCAGTTAAAACGCATTATTCCGGATTACTTGTATTTGGTGGTGGTGCCGTTTGTCGCGCTACTGACCTCCGTGATCTTGGCACACACCCTGATTGGCCCATTTGGCCGCGAAATCGGTAATGGTGTCGCCTTCTTAGCCCGTTCGGCGATGACCGGCGATTACGCTTACATAGGTGCGGCTCTGTTCGGCTTCCTTTATGCACCTTTAGTGATCACGGGTGTTCACCACACCACTAACGCGGTGGACTTGCAACTGATGCAAGAAATGAACGGTACCCCTATTTGGCCACTGATTGCCCTGTCCAACATTGCACAAGCCTCGGCGGTGGTCGGGATCATTTGGATGAGCAAAAAAGAAAACGAACGTGAAATCTCTGTGCCTGCCGCGATTTCTGCCTACCTTGGCGTCACAGAGCCGGCCATGTACGGGATTAACTTACGTTACAAATTTCCGATGCTGTGCGCCATGGTTGGCTCGGCCCTAGCGGCGATTGTGTGTGGTCTTTCCGGCGTGATGGCCAACGGCATTGGTGTGGGTGGCCTGCCAGGTATTTTATCCATTCAGCCACAGTTCTGGGGGGTTTATGCGGTCGCGATGCTGATAGCCATTATCGTGCCCATTGCACTCACCGCCTTTATGTATCGCCGCCAAGCCAGCAAAGGCAAACTGGCCGTCATCTAATTCCCCTTCAGTCTGCGGGGAGGGAACGCTCCCTGCTTTATTCGCGTTGAGAGAGACATTATGCACGCACATCCCTGGTGGAAAACGGCCACCATTTATCAGATTTATCCAAAAAGCTTCCGTGACACCACACAAACAGGGACAGGTGATCTGCCGGGCATTATCGAAAAACTGGACTACTTTTCGGCTTTGGGCATCGACGCCTTGTGGCTCACCCCCATTTATGTATCGCCACAAGTCGATAATGGCTACGACATTGCCGATTATTACGCGATTGACCCAAGCCTAGGCACCATGGACGACTTCGACATCCTGCTCGCCGAGGCGCACAAACGCGATATCCGTATCATCATGGATATTGTCATTAATCACACCTCAACCGAGCATCCTTGGTTTCAATCAGCGCTTGCCAGCAAAGACAATCCCTATCGCGATTACTACATCTGGAAAGACCCGGTTAACGGCTGCACGCCGAACAACTGGCAGTCAAAATTTGGCGGCAGCGCCTGGCAATGGCATGAACCGACCGGTCTGTATTACCTCCACTTATTTGCCACCGAACAGGCCGACCTTAACTGGGAAAACCCAGCGGTGCGGGCAGCAGTCAAAGACGTAATGGCTTTTTGGGCCGACAAAGGCGTGGATGGTTTTCGACTCGATGTGATCAATTTGATCTCCAAAGATCAGTCGTTCCCTGATGATCATCAAGGCGATGGTCGCCGTTTTTATACCGATGGCCCGCGCGTTCACGAATACTTACAAGAGATCAGTCGCGACATTTTCCAACGTTACGGCAGCGTCACTGTGGGCGAGATGTCTTCGACCACCTTGGAGCATTGTCAGCAATACTCCGCGCCGGATGGCAAAGAGCTCTCCATGGTGTTTAACTTCCACCACTTAAAAGTCGATTATCCGGGCGGCGAGAAGTGGCGACTGGCACCGTTTGACTTCTTAGCCCTAAAACAGCTTTTCCGTACTTGGCAGCACGGCCTACATAATCAAGGTTGGGGCGCACTGTTTTGGTGTAACCACGACCAACCGCGTGTAGTCAGCCGCTTTGGTGATGATCGCCATCATCGCGTTGCCTCCGCCAAGATGCTCGCCACCGCGATTCATATGCAGCAAGGCACGCCTTATGTGTATCAAGGGGAAGAAATTGGTATGACCAACCCGGGCTATCAGCGTATTGATGATTATCAAGACGTCGAAAGCCGAAACATGTACCGCCTGCTTTGCGAACAAGGCATGCCTGAAGGGGAAGTGTTGGCCATTCTGGCGGCACGCTCACGCGACAACTCGCGCACCCCCATGCAGTGGGACCGTTCAGCAAACGCCGGGTTTACCAAAGGCACACCCTGGCTCAAGCCTGCGCCTAACTATGTTGACGTCAATGTCGACACCGCACTGGCGGATAAAAACTCGGTGTTCTATCACTACAAGCAGCTAATTTCACTACGGAAAACCTTACCTGTGATCCGTGAAGGGGATTATCAAGACTTGCTGCCTGACCACCCACAGCTGCTCGCGTATCGTCGCGACAATGGCGACAGCCAACTGGTGGTAGTGTGTAACTTTTATGGCGAGCCGGTCACAGCGACCTTGCCTGTCGCCCCTGCCCCGAACGCAGACTTGGTGAGCCATAATTACCCAGAAGCCAAGCCCTTGATGCCAGAAATGCAACTGGCACCCTATGAAGCCTTGGTGTTTTTGATTAATCCCGCCTGACCGACAAAAAATGGCACGCCAAGGCGTGCCATTTTACTTACAACGACCAGTTGCTTTATTTACTGGCGCAGCGCTCGCTCGCCACGTGCAATGCCCACTACGCCACTGCGTGCAACTTCAATAATCTCGGTAATCTCACCGACCGCGCGAATAAAGGCATCCAGTTTGTCACTGTCACCGGTCAGCTGCACGGTATACAGCGAGTTCGTGACATCGACAATCTGACCACGGAAAATATCGGCGGTGCGTTTTACCTCCGCGCGGGCAAAGCCGCTGGCTTTTACTTTCACCAACGCCAGTTCACGCTCAATGTGATCGCTTTCGGTGACATTGCTCACTTTCAGCACATCAATCAGCTTATGCAGGTGCTTTTCGATTTGCTCGCGGTCCGCGTCGCTGACCACCGAGGTGGTGATATTCAAGCGCGACAAGGTCGCATCATCGGTGGGTGACACCGTCAGTGATTCAATGTTGTAGCCACGCTGAGAGAATAACCCCACAACCCGCGACAAGGCACCTGGTTCGTTTTCCATTAAAACCGATACAATACTGCGCATTAGGTTCTCTCCGTTTTGCTCAACCACATTTCATTCATCGCCCCACCGCGTACCTGCATTGGATATACATGCTCGGTTTCATCAACATGGATATCGACAAACACCAAACGATCTTTCATTGCCAGCGCCTTTTCTAGGCCGGCTTCCAGCTCGGACGGATGACTAATACGCATTCCCACGTGACCATAGGCCTCAGTGATCGCGGCAAAATCTGGTACCGAGTCCATATAAGAGTGCGAGTGACGGCCTTGATAAATCATGTCCTGCCATTGTTTGACCATCCCGAGGAAGCGGTTATTGAGGTTCACAATCACCACCGGAATATCATATTGCAACGCGGTGGAGAGCTCCTGAATGTTCATCTGAATACTGCCATCACCGGTGACACACACCACCTGCGCGTCCGGTAGCGCAAACTTGACCCCCATGGCGGCGGGAAGCCCAAAGCCCATGGTGCCTAAGCCACCCGAGTTAATCCATCGACGTGGCTTATCAAACGGATAATAAAGTGCGGCAAACATTTGATGCTGGCCGACATCCGAGGTCACATAGGCATCACCATGAGTGAGGCGGTACAGGGTTTCAATCACCTGCTGCGGTTTAATCCGTTCAGGATCAGCGACATATTGCAAACATTGGCGCTCACGCCAAATCTGAATATTGTGCCACCAGGTGCTGATCGCATCGCTGTCGTTGCTGCCTCCCTGCTCCACCAGCAATTTGAGCATGCTACTGAGCACAGCATCGGCAGAGCCGACAATAGGAATATCGGCCGAGACAGTTTTGGAAATGGTCGAGGGATCCACATCAATGTGCATGATGGTGGCATCGGGACAGTACTTTTCGAGGTTATTGGTGGTGCGATCGTCAAACCGGACACCAATACCAAAAATCAGATCGGCTTGGTGCATCGCCATGTTGGCTTCGTAGGTACCATGCATGCCCAGCATACCCAGCGAATGTTCATGGGTGCCGGGAAAGGCCCCCAGCCCCATCAGGGTGCTGACCACCGGGATGTTCAAGCTTTCTGATAGCTGGCGGATTTGTTCGCCGCAATCGGCCATGATAGAGCCACCGCCGACATACAGCACCGGCTTTTTCGCCGCCAGTAGTGCTTTTAGTCCGCGCTTAATCTGCCCTTTATGGCCGGTTGTTGTCGGGTTGTAGGAGCGCATGCGCACACTATCAGGATACTGATACGGATGCTTTTTAGCCGGATTAACCATGTCTTTGGGGATGTCCACCACCACAGGGCCGGGACGTCCAGTCGAGGCAAGATAAAAGGCTTTTTTAACAATATTGGGAATATCTTCAGCGCGCTGGACTAAAAAGCTGTGTTTCACCACAGGACGAGAAATCCCCACCATATCGCACTCTTGAAAGGCATCATTGCCAATCAAACTACTCATCACCTGCCCAGAAAAAACTACCATGGGAATTGAGTCCATGTAGGCGGTGGCGATACCGGTAATCGCATTGGTTGCGCCTGGGCCTGAAGTCACCAGCACCACGCCTACTTCACCGGTTGCGCGCGCGTAACCATCCGCCATATGCACGGCCGCTTGTTCGTGACGCACTAACACATGATCGATACCACTTTTTTCATGCAATGCGTCGTAAATATCCAGCACCGACCCGCCTGGATAGCCAAAAATATGTTTTACGCCTTGATCGATCATGGAACGCACGATCATCTCGGCACCAGATAACATTTCCACTCTACGCCTCCCTGTTTGCATAGTTAGGACTTACTTTTAGCCTAATCCAGCTCCTTACACTTGGATGTACTGGTGGTGTGATCACACGGACATCAAAACCAAATACTGGCGATAAGGTAGCGTTAGATTGTTCGTTGGCCCGCCTCGACAGAAACGACCTCCAATGTAACGTTTTATTTGCAAAACTGTCCATTGGCTAACCAGTATTTACATTTAATCACTAGATGTTGAGTGTATGTTGCTGGATTACGCTGATGAGAAGGGAGTAAATCGACAACATTCACTAAAAAAGCATCGGCTTGCGAGATTTGCTATTCCGATAAAAGGCGATAAAGAGGAGAAAAGGGATAAAAACAGCGTATGAGGAGGCTCACCAATGAGCCCCCTAGCTAGAAACCGTCAACGCTGGTACATGGCGTCGATATGATGCTGGTAACGCGACAGGATCACTTTACGACGCAACTTCATGGTTGGCGTAAGCTCACCACTGTGCATACAAAAGCCCTGTGGCAACAAGGTAAAGCGTTTGACTTGCTCAAATTTGGCCAATTCATGTTGCAAGCTCTGTAAACGCTTTTCAAACAAGGCCACCACATCAGAATGTTTTAACAGCTCTTTGCGATTTTGATATTCGATGTTAGCCGTTCGCGCCCACTCTTCTAAGGCATCAAAGCAAGGCACAATCAAGGCAGAGACAAAATGACGCGCCTCGGCCACCACCGCTATCTGATCGATAAAATGATCACGCACCAAAGCGCCTTCTACCCGCTGTGGTGCTATATACTTACCGCCTGACGTTTTCATCAGCTCTTTAATTCGGTCCGTGATAAATACATTGCCGTGAGCATCGAGATACCCCGCATCGCCGGTTTTCAAAAAACCATCCGCGGTAAAGGTGGCCGCCGTCGCATCGGGCTGATTGAAGTAGCCACGCATCACCATCGGCCCACGCACTTGAATTTCATTATCCTCACCGATGCGCAATTGGGCGCCGGGCATCGGAGAACCAATCGACTGGGGGTCAAAGCAGGTATCATCCCAACAAGACACGGTGGCCGTGGTTTCGGTCATGCCATAACCGAGCTTCACGTTAATACCGATTGCATGGAAAAACGCGCCAATGTCAGGATCAAGACGCGCCCCACCGCATGGCATCAAGCGCATCTTGCCACCCAGCAACGCACGTAACTTACTGAGCACCAGCTTGTCGGCCAACACCAATTGCCATTGCTGACGCCGCGACAGTGATTGGCCTGCGCGTAACTGACTGGCATGACGCTCGCCTTGGCGCAGGGCCCAACGGAATAAATGGGGTTTAACGCCGGTGGCTCGACTGAGTTTGTCGTGAATAGCTCCATGGATTTTTTCGTAAAAGCGCGGTACGGCCGACATCACTGTTGGCTGAACCGACGCCAATGCCGATCGCACCTTTTGCGGGTCTGAGAGATAGGCATTGACCGCCCCACGATGTAAGACGTAATAGCTCCAGGCGCGCTCAAAGACATGTGATAAGGGCAGAAACGCCAAAGAGACGTCATGCGGTTCAATGGCGAGCACCTGATCATGTACATCAAGCTGCGCCGCGACGTTGGCATAATCGAGCATGACCCCTTTGGGCTCCCCAGTAGTGCCTGAGGTATAAATCAAGGTGATCAGATCGTCCATGCAGCGTGCGTCAATGCGCGTCTCTAATTCGGCTTGATAGCCACGATCGTCTTGCAATAACCAACTCGCCCAATCCCACACTTTAGGGTGTGCTGGCACCGGCGTCTCTTGGCTTAACGCCACCACACCTTTGATGTTTGGGCATTGCTCCAACGCCGCTACCGCCATTTCCAATTGATCGTCACCCGCGAAAATCCATTGCACATCGGCATCGTTAATAATGTATGCCGCTTGCTGGGCCGTGCTGGTCGCGTAAATCGGCACCGGCACAGCGCGAATTTGCAGTGCGGCATAATCTAACATTGCCCACTTTTCACTGTTTGGCGCGAAGATAGCGACGGTTTGCTGAACCTGACAGCCGGCTTTGAGTAAACAGCGAGACAGTTGATCAACACGCTCGCCGAGTTGACGCCAGCTAATACTTGTCCACTGGTTGTGTTGCTGGAAGCGAATCGCTTCTCGCTGATGCTGAGTGCGAATTTGCTCACGAAGGCGGGTAACAATATGGTATTGGGTGTTCACTATGCTTCTCTTGGGCTCACCTTTAGGCGAACACTTGTACGCTCAAATAATAAAGCGAGTCTACTGACCGCTCGGGTAAAAACAAGCAAAATCGAGCGAATACTCTAGTGAAAATGTAAAAACGTGATTCAGCGGCGTTGAGGCGTTAATCAGTCACCTTGTGCATAACGGATCCTATTAACGGTTCAACCGCTGTAACCTCAATCGGTTCGGCTCAACGCGTGTTGATAAGCGGTTGAAGTCTAAGATCGACTCTTCGACTGTTTCCGGATAATCAACCTGAGCCCACAAATGGTGAAATAGGCTGCGCGTCTGGCCCAACTCACCTTTGACTAGCCATTCCGCCAGAGCTTTAGCAACATCTGGGTATGCAATCGCGCCCACTGCAGGTGTCTGTAGCCATTCTCGGACAGCACGCGCATCCAAGCTATTCATAGTGTGCGCCAAGCCAAGCTGGGCGAGTGTCGCGACATTACTTAACTGCTCAAACTGACCAGACAGTGGTTTTAATAACAGTTTTTTACCCAACGTCAGCGCTTCAGACGGAAGTTCAAAGCCCCCATTCGCTATTACCCCCTGGCACTGATGTAGCGCCGAGTGAAAGCTTTCTTTGCCCAGCGGCATAAGCGTAAGGTTTTCTCGCTGCTCGAGCGCGCTTACCTCGGGGTGAAAGCAGACAAAAGGCTGGCTAAAGCGCAACAACAACTCACTGACCGCAGATAAAGATTCAAAGGGTAAATAGACCAGTACCGCCTTTTCTGCAACGAGCGACACCGTTGTTGCATTCGGCAGGCTGGTATCAATAATCGGAGGTAAAATCGCTTGGTTAAAGTGATACCAATGCAGGCCAATGGCATAGTCGGTTGGCGCAAAGTGGCGCATAATCAGACGATTAATCCAAGTTTCCCCGTGTTTGGGCACCGCGTGAGAAAACGCCGCTTGGTGACTGATGGCCACCGAGGGTATTCCTTGTTGGCGCGCCGCCCACGCACTGATGGGTTCAAAATCAGAGATGACCTTATCGTAGCCTGATACATCAAGCTGGCGAATATCCCGTCGCAGCTGCGCCAAGTGATTGTGTCTCGCCGTGGCCAACATATCAATTTTACCATCACGGCTCACAAAGCTCATCCCGGTAAAGGTCCGATAGTCACCGAATGGCGTCATATCAAAATAGTGCTCTGCCGGCCGACCAGAAAAAATAAAATCAACCTCGACATCGTACTCTGCCAAAGCACGCGCCATCGCTCGGGCTCGCGATATATGGCCGTTACCGGTTCCTTGAACACCGTATAAAAGCTTCATGAAAGACCTGCCATTCCGTAAAGATCCGCGGTGATGCTGTGCGCCAAGTTGGCACACATTATCCCTAATCCTGCGCCCACAATAATGTCGGTCACAAAATGCACACCCAGTAACACCCGAGAAATGCCAATCAAGCTCGCCCAAATAAATACAAACAGCGTGAGCGATGGGAAAAAGATGCTCAGCAAAGAGGCCATTAAAAAGGCACCTGCGGTGTGGCCTGATGGCATACTGTATAGGTCAGACGGCGTGATAAAGGCGGGTAGCTGCGAAGGACGTGTGCGCCGGAAACTGCGTTTTAATACCCAGTAAATTGGCAGCTCAATGGCAAATGCAGTGAGCCCCGTGAGTAAAAACCAGAGCCCCACCGCTTCTTGCAGCCACCAAGCAGCTAACCCCACCACGATATAAAGAGGCCCATCGCCCGAGTGGGAAACGGCACGGGCCACTTTGGCGGTGTCAGCGCTAAAGCGATGCGATAGGCAAAGTGTCGATACCGAGTGGTCAAAGCGTTGAATCGCAGCAAAGCGTCTCATGGTATCTCCCAATACAGCGAGCTGATGATTAAACATTAGCCAGCCGGTGTGACAGGTCGGTGACGTTATTGGGACATCTCAATGAATTTACTCTGCCCCGTTGCCGCTAAAGATCAGCTGTATTGGCGTAATTAAAATAATGCAGGGTGGACAAAGCCGCCCCAGACCACAGCACAAAAGTCTAACTTTTAGTGTAAAAAGCAGTTTAATTAACCGGTTTCTCGCCTTTGTATTGCGCAGAAAACGGGTTTTGTTTTTTTCAGATTGACGCTTTCCCCATCGCTCTGTTATTTCTGGTAACAGAATATTTACTGACGGACATCAGCATGACACTGTTTCACCTGCGCCTCATTCTCCTCCTTATCGTGACCCAGTCGCGCGGGTAGGTTTTGGGCAGAAAACAGTGAATGCCAAATCTCAAAAACCCGCGCCAGACGCGGGTTTTTTTGTATCTAATGTCGCCAAAATAAAACATATCGCCAATTAAAGAGCCATGACGGCGGCCAGCAAACACAACAGGGAGTTACTCATGAGCGAGAACAGCCAAGTCATTCTGTTTGACACCACATTACGTGACGGCGAACAAGCGTTGTCAGCAAGCTTAACGGTCAAAGAGAAACTGCAAATCGCGCAAGCTTTGGATCGTTTGAAAATAGACATCATTGAAGCTGGCTTTCCTGTGTCCTCTCCGGGCGACTTTGAGTCCGTACGTACCATTGCTCAGCATATGCAGCATGCCCGTGTCTGTGCTTTGTCTCGCGCTGTTCCTAAAGACATTGATGTGGCAGCGGAATCGCTCAAAGCCGCCGATGCTTTTCGTATCCACACCTTTTTGTCCACCTCTACCATTCATGTCAAAGACAAGCTTCGCCGCAGCTACGATGACGTAGTAGAAATGGGCGTGCGTGCAGTCAAACATGCGCGCCAGTATACGGATGATGTGGAGTTTTCCTGCGAAGATGCCGGACGCACCCCGATTGATAATTTATGCCGCATGGTCGAAGCGGCAATTGATGCTGGCGCCACCACGGTCAATATCCCAGATACAGTCGGCTATACGGTCCCCAGTGAGTTTGGCGATATCATTGCCAACCTGTTCAACCGCGTACCCAATATCGACAAAGCGGTGATTTCTGTTCATTGCCATGATGACTTGGGGATGTCGGTCGCCAACTCTATTGCCGCTGTACAGGCCGGCGCCCGCCAAGTCGAAGGCACGATTAATGGCATCGGCGAGCGCGCCGGTAACTGTGCGCTGGAAGAAATTGCAATGATCTTAAAAACCCGCGCTGACTTGTTAGGCGTGGAGACAGGCTTAAACCATACTGAAATCGCCCGCACCAGTAAGCTGGTTAGCCAACTTTGCAACATGCCAATCCAGCCCAACAAAGCCGTGGTCGGTACCAATGCCTTTAGCCACTCTTCTGGCATTCACCAAGATGGCATGCTGAAAAACAAAAATACCTACGAAATCATGACGCCAGAGTCGATTGGATTGGGTAAAAAATCATTGAATCTCACCAGTCGCTCCGGCCGCGCGGCGGTGAAAAGCCATATGGATAACCTTGGCTACGACGAGCAAGACTATGATTTGGAGACCTTGTATCAATCATTCTTGCAATTAGCAGATCGTAAAGGCCAGGTGTTCGATTACGACTTAGAAGCTTTAATGTTCTTCAACAACCTCAAAGAAGAGGACGATTTTTATAAGCTCAATTATTTAGGCGTGCAATCGGGCAGCTTAATGGCGACCACCAGCATCAAGTTGCAATGTGGCGATGAAGAAAAACGCGAAGCGGCGATTGGAAACGGTCCCGTCGACGCCTTGTACCAGTGCATATATCGGATCACCGGCTATGACATTGAGCTGGATAAATTCGATCTGACCGCCAAAGGAGAAGGGGAAGATGGCCTCGGCCAAGCCGATATCATTGCCAACTACAAAGGCCGTAAATATCACGGCACCGGGGTATCAACCGATATTATCGAGGCCTCCGGCGAAGCTTTATTAAACGTGATCAATGCTATTTATCGCGCCAACAAAATTGCGCAGATTAAGGAACAATCCCATTTAAAACAGGAGACAGTATAAACATGGCTAGCGCACACCAAATTGCAATTTTACCCGGCGACGGTATCGGCCCCGAAGTGATGGCGCAAGCCGAAAAAGTGCTTGATGCGGTTAGCGAGCGATTCGCTGTCACCTTTGAGCGTCAGCATTATCCGGTTGGCGGTGCTGCAATCGACGCCCATGGCTCGCCGCTGCCCGCACACACCTTGGCTGGCTGTGAAAAAGCCGATGCGATTTTATTCGGCTCAGTCGGCGGCCCTAAATGGGAGCATTTACCCGCGACCGAACAACCGGAGCGCGGTGCTTTACTGCCGCTACGCAAGCACTTTGGTCTGTTTTGTAATTTGCGTCCGGCACAAGTCCATACTGGTCTCGAAAGCTTTTGTCCGCTGCGCGCCGATATTGCCGACCAAGGTTTTAATATCGTGGTGGTACGAGAGCTGACCGGCGGGATTTATTTTGGTGAGCCCAAAGGGCGCGAAGGCGAAGGGCGCGAGGAAAAGGCGTTTGATACGGAAGTCTATCATCGCTATGAAATTGAGCGCATCGCACACATCGCCTTTCAATCCGCCCAGCTTCGCCACAAACAAGTGTGCTCAATCGACAAAGCCAATGTGCTGCAAAGCTCGATGCTGTGGCGCGAGGTGGTAGAAGCGGTGGCAAAAGATTATCCGGATGTCAGCTTAAGCCATATGTATATCGACAACGCTACCATGCAGCTGATTAAAGACCCGTCGCAATTTGATGTGATGCTGTGTTCAAATATTTTCGGCGACATCATCTCCGATGAGTGCGCGATGATCACAGGCTCTATGGGTATGCTGCCCTCAGCCAGTTTGAACGCGAGTAAATTTGGCTTGTATGAGCCAGCCGGTGGCTCCGCGCCCGATATCGCCGGACAAAACATTGCTAATCCAGTGGCGCAGATTTTATCGGCGGCACTTATGCTGCGTTACTCGTTGGGCGAAGAAAACGCGGCCTGTGCAATTGAACATGCAGTGAGCCAAGCGCTGGCAGCCGGTGAACTGACGGCCGATCTGGCCGGTAACCATCCAGCACTGAGCACCGAGCAGATGGGCGATCGTATCGCCGCCTATATCCGCCAAGGCGCATAATCATTACCCGTAAGGATACGAGCTATGTCGAATGCAAACACCCAGCAAGGCGCCAAGACCTTGTACGAAAAAATTCACCAGTCTCACGTGGTCACTGAGCAACCAGGCGAAGCGCCGCTGCTGTATATCGACCGTCACTTGGTGCATGAGGTGACCTCGCCACAAGCGTTTGACGGCCTGAGAGAGAAAGGCCGTCCGGTGCGCCAAGTGAGCAAAACCTTCGCCACCATGGATCACAATGTTTCCACCGAAACCAAAGATATTAACGCGTCAGGGGAAATGGCGCGCATCCAAATGGAAACCTTGGCTAAAAACTGCGAAGAATTTGGCGTCACCCTGTACGACTTGAATCACCCCTACCAAGGCATTGTCCATGTGATGGGGCCCGAGTTAGGGATTACTTTGCCTGGCAATACCATCGTCTGTGGTGATTCTCATACGGCAACTCACGGTGCTTTTGGTGCACTGGCCTTTGGTATTGGTACCTCCGAAGTCGAACACGTACTGGCCACCCAAACGCTCAAGCAATCCCGCGCCCGCACGATGAAAATTGAAGTCACGGGCAAAACCGCCCCCGGGATCACCGCCAAAGACATTGTCCTAGCGATTATCGGCCAAGTCGGTCATGCCGGCGGCACCGGACACGTGGTGGAATTTTGCGGTGACGCCATTACCGACTTGTCCATGGAAGGGCGAATGACGGTCTGCAACATGGCGATCGAATTGGGCGCAAAAGCGGGCCTGATCGCCCCCGATGAGACCACATTTGCCTATTTAAAAGACAAGAAATTTGCCCCTAAAGGTGAACAATGGCAGCAAGCGGTCGATTTTTGGCAAACCTTGCACTCGGATGCCGATGCGCAATTTGATCGTGTCGTGACACTCGATGGCAGTCAAATTCATCATCAGGTCACCTGGGGGACCAACCCCGGCCAAGTGGTTAGTGTGCACGATAGCGTGCCGGCCCCTGAGCACATGGCAGATCCGATCGCGCGCCACTCGGCGGAACGCGCACTGAAATACATGGGGCTAACCGCAGGCCAAGCCATAACAGATATCCAAATTGATAAAGTCTTTATTGGCTCATGCACCAACTCTCGAATTGAGGACATGCGCGCAGCCGCGGCGGTCGCCAAAGGTCGACACGTCGCAGATAGCGTCCATGCCATGGTGGTGCCAGGCTCAGAGCAAGTGCGTGCCCAAGCAGAGCAAGAAGGGCTGGATGTGATTTTCCGCGAGGCGGGCTTTGAGTGGCGCTTACCCGGCTGCTCAATGTGCTTGGCGATGAACAACGATCGCTTAGGCCCCAAAGAGCGCTGTGCATCGACCAGCAACCGTAACTTTGAAGGCCGCCAAGGCCGTGAAGGCCGTACCCACTTGGTCAGCCCAGCCATGGCCGCTGCCGCCGCCATTGCCGGTCACTTTGTTGACGTTAACCAATTATAAGGAGGCCTTATGTCAGGCATACACACTCATACCGGCATTGTTGCCCCATTGGATGCGGCAAACGTCGACACCGATGCGATCATCCCCAAACAGTTTTTGCAAAAAGTCACCCGCACCGGATTCGGCCAGCACCTGTTTCACGATTGGCGCTTTTTAGACGATGCGGGCAAACAGCCGAACCCCGAGTTTGTGCTCAATCAAGCGCGCTACCAAGGGGCGAGCGTGTTACTCACCCGCGAAAACTTTGGCTGTGGCTCGTCACGCGAACATGCTCCTTGGGCGCTGGATGATTACGGTTTTAAAGTGATTATCGCCCCCAGTTTTGCCGATATTTTCTATGGCAACTGCATTAATAACCAAATGGTGCCGGTGACCCTTGAAGAAGGCCAAATCGATGCTTTATTTACGTATGTGGCCGAAAATGAAGGTGCGACGGTAACGCTAGATTTGCCCGCCCAAACCATCCGTGCCGGTGAACACTGCTTTAGCTTCCAGATGGATGATTTTCGCCATCATTGCTTACTCGAAGGTTTGGATAGTATCGGGCTGACGTTACAGCACGAAGCGGAAATTTCGCGCTTTGAGCAGCAAATACCTGATTTTTTTGGTGTAATACCATCCACTCATCTCTCGCCAATAAGTGCTGATTATTCCGCATTTATTGGCGTTCCTTCCCATTTTTCTATCCTCAATGAAACCAACCGCTGACTCGCTTGGTCTAGTCTCAAAGAAGGTTTGATCGCATTAAGGACTGACAATGCAAAAACATTTGATACTTCTGTTCGGGCTAGTGTTTCCGCTCATCAGTCAAGCCGCGCCCAAAGCGGACTACTGGGCAATGTGGGATGCACATAATCCTGACAGCCAAGCCACCTTCACGCATCACAGTTGGCAAGTATTACTCGATAAGTATTTACAGCCTCAGGGGCAGCACACCTTATTTAACTACGCAGCCGTCACCGAGGCCGATAAAGCGACCCTCGATCATTACATTGGCATGCTTACCAAGCGCGATCCGCGCACCCTGAGCAAAGACGAACAATATGCTTACTGGGTCAACCTTTACAATGCGGTCACGGTGACGCTGATTTTGGACGCCTATCCAGTCAGTTCTATCACCAAACTCGGTGGACTCTTTAGCTTTGGTCCGTGGGATGATGACGTAGTGACGGTGGCGGGCGAAGCCCTCACGCTCAATGATATCGAACACCGTATTTTGCGTCCGCTATGGCAAGATCCGCGTACCCACTATGCGGTCAATTGTGCCAGCCTTGGCTGTCCTAACCTGCAACCGCAAGCCTTTCAAGCCGACACCTTGGATGCGCAATTAGAACAAGCTGCCTACACCTTTATTAATAGTGATAAAGGCGTGAGTCAGCAGGGTAATCAGTGGCAGCTTTCTTCTATCTATGAGTGGTTTGAGACTGACTTTGGCGGCAGTGAACAAGGGGTGATCACCCATATCAATCAATATAGAGACATCAAGCTTCCCAAGGATGCACGCTTGGATTATGACTACGACTGGACGCTTAACCAACTCGCGGACTAAAAGGCTTGGTGAACACTAAGCCAATCAGTACAATAGCACCGTACTCATTGGGGAGCCTCATGGCTGAGATTGCGCGCGGCGCTAAACCCATCGAACCTGATCCAGCTAACACTGGCGTAGGGATTGAGACTTGATGTTGCCATCAACTTGCCTCAACACCCACGCCCAACTTAGGAGCGTGCTGTGAAAGTTATTACCTCTGTTCTCACTCTGGTTTCTTTATCGCTGTTATCACTCAGCGCCCGTGCCGCCGACCCTCTAACGGTCTATACCTATGATTCTTTTATCGCCGATTGGGGCGCAGGGCCAAAAATCAAAGCCGAATTTGAAAAACGCTGTGACTGCCAATTAGAGTTTGTGTCTCTTAGTGACGGTGCTGCTCTGCTTAATCGCTTACGTATCGAAGGCAATACTACCAAGGCTGATATTGTACTCGGTATGGATACTAACTTGATGAAAGAAGCTGAGCGCAGCGGCATTGTCGCCGAGCACGCGGTGAATACGGAGCGCCTACAGGTACCCGGCGGTTGGGATAATCCCTACTTTATCCCCTACGATTACGGCTACTTTGCCTTTGTGTATGACACCACGCGTTTGCTCGACCCACCCAAAAGCTTGAAGGCTTTGATTGAGGAGCGTGACGATATCAGTGTGATTTACCAAGATCCACGCGTGTCAACAGTTGGCCAAGGCTTGATGCTGTGGATCCAAAAAGTATACGGCGATCAAAGCCAGCAGGCATGGCGCGATCTTGCCGACAACACTATTACCGTGACCAAAGGCTGGACCGAAGCGTACAACATGTTCCTCAACAAAGAGGCAGATATGGTGCTTTCATACACCTCTTCGCCCGCCTATCACCTGGTCGCTGACGATGATGACCGCTTTGCCGCCGCCATGTTTGAAGAAGGCCATTATATGCAAATTGAAGTGGCGGCGAAGTCTGCTTATACCGACCAACCAGAACGCGCCGATGCGTTTCTACAATTTATGCTCAGTGACACAGCACAGTCTGTGATCCCAACCACGCAGTGGATGTACCCGGTCACCGATGTTAGCTTGCCTGACGCCTTCTATACGCTGAACAAACCAGAAGAGAGCCTGTTGTACCAGCCCGATGAAGTGATGGGTAACCGTCAGCAATGGGTGCGCGATTGGCAAACCGCTTTGGTTGAATAACGTCGATGCTCAACCCTTCTCGAACCTGGCCGGGCAGTCTCGCGGCCAGCTTGGTCGTGTTATTAATTGGCAGCGCACTCTGGGCGCTGTTCTTACACAGTCAAGACTTGAAGCTGTCCGCCCTGTGGCAAGATGCCTATCTGCGCCATGTCACGCTGTTTAGCTTTAAGCAGGCTACCTTATCTGTGGTGCTCAGCGTTGGGCTCGCCATTCCTGTGGCCCATGCGCTGGCTCGGCGACAATTTCCAGGGAAAGCTTGGCTACTCAAACTGTTTGCCATGACCCTGGTGCTGCCGGTATTGGTGGGCGTGTTTGGATTGGTTGCCATCTACGGCCGTAGCGGTTGGATTGCACAAGCCTTCGCGTACTTTGATGCTGCGATGCCATTTTCTCTCTATGGCTTAAGCGGCATTTTGCTTGCGCATGTTTTCTTTAACCTGCCTTTTTCGGCCCAATTGATGGTGCAGGCCTTGGAAGGGATCCCGGCGGATCAAAGGCGCCTGGCAACCCAGCTTGGTCTAAGAGGCTGGCAACGTTTTCGCCACCTTGAATGGCCTTATCTGCGGCAAAGTCTACCCCATGTCGTCGGACTGGTATTCATGTTGTGTTTCACCAGCTTCGCCACCGTGATGGCATTAGGCGGTGGCCCCAAAGCGACCACCATTGAATTGGCTATCTATCAAGCCATTCATTTTGATTTTGACTTACAAACCGGTGCCGCTCTGGCGCTGTGGCAAATGCTCTTGTGCGGCACCTTTGCTTTTATTGTGCAAACACTGACTCGGCCGATTGCCAACACCCCCAGCGAAGTGCAACCGCTTCCATCGGCACTCGATAGTCGCACGGCGAAGTGTTGGGACAGTCTCTGGATTGCGCTGACTTTATTGTTGGTTCTACCACCTCTCGGGGTTGTGATCGCGCGTGGCCTTAACCCTAGCGCGTTAATTGTGCTGAGCGACACGGCATTATGGCAAGCCACCATGCATTCACTGCTTATCGCTACCGGAGCAATCGTCTTGGCCTTCGTGTTGGCCACCTCTGTCATCTTAGCCAGTCGTCATTGGCGCTTGAACGGGCGTAAGAAACAAGCGAATGGCATTGAAACGTTAGGGGCGATGATTTTAGTGGTACCCAGTATTGTCCTCAGTACCGGGCTTTTTTTACTGTTTCGCCAGTTTAGCGATGTATTCAGCTTGGCGCTGTGGTTGGTGATGGCCGTGAACGCCCTGATGGCGTTGCCCTATTTAATAAAAGTACTGAGCGCGCCCGCCTATCAACTTGCCCAGTCCTATCACAATCTTTGCGCTACCTTGGGGCTAAAAGGTGTCAACCGTCTACGTCTTATCGAATGGCAGTGTTTACGCGCCCCGATCGCGCGCGGCGTGGCGGTGAGTTTTGTGTTATCGATGGGCGATCTTAGTGCGATCGCACTTTTTGGTAGCCAAAATTTTCAAACCCTGCCGCTCTATTTGTTTCGCTTGATGGGGAGCTACCAAATGGACGCAGGCGCTGCCGCTGCCATGCTATTACTGCTTACCAGTTTGGGTTGCTATGCCCTAATCACTCGTCTGATCCAATGGAGACACGCATGCTGACGCTTTCCAATGTCCACTATCGTTACCAGCAAGATTGGATGATCTTTGATGCCCAAATAGCCCCTGGAGAGATTGTGGCTGTGCTCGGGCCCAGCGGTGCAGGCAAAAGCACCTTATTATCACTGATTGCTGGGCTGATCGCGCCAGATAGTGGCGAGATCACCATTGATGGCAAGCCTGTCACCACGACGCCCGCCCACCAGCGGCCACTGTCTATCTTGTTTCAAGAGCACAACGTATTTACCCATTTGTCAGTATTCGACAACATGGCAATTGGCTTGTCTCCCTCGCTTAAACTCACGGCCACACAGCAAGAGGCCGTGCGCCATGCTGCACACGCAGTAGGGTTGACCGATTATTTATCTCGTCTACCCAGCCAACTATCGGGCGGCCAACGCCAACGCATCGCCTTGGGGAGAAGCATCGCACGCAACCAGCCTTTATTACTGCTCGATGAACCCTTTTCGGCACTTGATCCGGCGCTAAAACAAGACATGTTAGCCTTGGTCAAACGTACCGCTCAAGAACAAGGCACGACGGTGGTGATGGTCACTCACCATCCAGACGATGCACAAGCGATCGCCAATCAATTTATCTATCTCGATAATGGCCGAATCCAGCTTCACGATCCGGTTGATACGCTCAAAACACCGCCAGCCATCATGCGTGATTATATCGGTGTCACGGCGTAACCCCATCAGTGGCGGCATAGAGGCCGCCACCTTGATGGTTAAAGGTTCTCTTCGGCAAACTCAGCCAGCCGGCTTCGCACCACACCATTGAGGTACACACACGCACTGCCTTCAAAGTTTTTAAACCGCTCGACAATGTAAGTCAGTCCGGATGTTACAGGTGTCAAATAGGAAGAGTCGATTTGCGCTAAGTTCCCCGAGCACACTAACTTAGTCCCCTCCCCACAACGGGTGATAATGGTTTTAAGCTGAGAGGCGGTCAGGTTTTGGCACTCATCCAAAATCACAAACGCGTTTTGAATCGAGCGTCCGCGCATAAAGTTAATCGATTTAAACTGCAGATTCGCTTTTTCCATAATGTAGCGCATCGAACCGTCAGTGCATTCATCATTCATGTGTAACGCTTCGAGGGTATCGGTCACTGCGCCGAGCCATGGCAGCATTTTCTCTTCTTCTGTCCCGGGGAGAAAACCAATCGACTCGCCAATATCTGGCGTATTACGGGTAACGATAATCTTATCGTACATGCCCTTTTCTACCACTAACTCTAATGCCGCAGCCATGGCTAAAATCGTTTTCCCACAGCCTGCAGGCCCTGTCAGAATGGTTAGATCAATCGTGGGATCAAGCAACGCATCCATTGCCATGCCTTGGTAGATATTTTTCGGTTTAACATCCCAAGCAGCACGGTGCATTAATCGCTCTCGACTGAGATCTTTGATGATCGCTTTATCACCATCAATGGCTTGTACTCGTGCGGCGAAGTCGTCACTTTCATCCAATAAGTACTGGTTCACAAAAGGCGTTTCTAATAGCTCAGCCGGTAATGTGTGGCGTGTTTCGGAGCCATAGGCCTGGCTGTCGCATTGCCCCACTTTATCCCAAAAACTGCCCGCACATTGATGGAAGCCTTTGGTGAGCAACCGAACATCATCAATCAGTTGGTCGGTACGGTAATCCTCGACATACATCACCCCCGCCCCTTTGGCGCGCAGGCGCATATTGATATCTTTGGTCACCAGCACGACTTTGCGCGGTGAGCGTTTGGTTTGAAGGTATAACACCGCATTTAAAATGCGATTATCGCCCGCTTTATCGGCAAAGGCATGGACCGTTTCTTTAATCTCAAAATCAGCCAGAATGGAGACGGTACCCGTCGCATCGCCTTTACCAACCACAATACCCTCGCCAATTTCATCGGGTGTGGCTTCTTTAAAGATATCTTCCAAGGCACGAATCGCCACACGGGCATCCCGAGAGACATCACGCTTGCTATCTTTAATACGGTCAAGCTCTTCGAGGACGGTCATAGGAATCACGACATCGTGTTCTTGGAAGGAATAGATGGCGAAAGGTTCGTGGAGGAGAATGTTAGTGTCTAATACAAACAGCTTCCGGTCGGCGTCGCCCATAGGCACCTCCTGTGTCGGCAATTCACTGTCGATGACAGCGCTTAAAGTAAGCATAGACCTGGCCGTTGCGCATCGCCCAACTTGTTTGATTGTGCCAGTTCACGTTTTCATCTTTGCCGCGCGTTGATGACGTTTGTATGTCAAGACGATCTTTGCCGCGATTGATGGAGTTTCATCGTGACCCTCCTCACAAGTTCGAGTACTATTGGCGACCAATTTTTTCAGTGCCACACTGAATAACACACTATTTAATCGGGTTGCGTTTGCGCGGCACCGAGTCTTTCGACAATCGAGTTAATTCAGAGGTTTTCCCTTATGTCATTTGCGCTTGGACAACGTTGGATCAGTGATACGGAGCATGATCTTGGACTGGGCACTGTGGTGTCCGTTGATGGCCGTACCGTGACCCTAATGTTTCCTGCTAGTGATGAAACACGGCTGTACGCCAGCCATGATGCGCCCGTGACTCGGGTGATGTTCAACCCCGGCGATGAGGTAGAAAGTCACGAGGGCTGGACCATGACCGTCTCGCGCGTTGAAGAAAACGACGGGGTGTTGACCTATTACGGCTATCGCGAAGACACCGAGGAAGACGAAGTCTCGCTGCGTGAAATCTTACTCAGCCATCAGATCCGCTTTAACAAGCCGCAAGACAAACTCTTTGCCGGTCAACTTGACCGCATGGATCGTTTTGCGTTGCGTTATCGGGCGTTAACCAATCAGCATCAGCAGTTGCGTAGCCCTCTACGGGGGTTGACGGGGATGCGTGCTGGATTAATTCCTCATCAACTTTACATTGCCCATGAGGTGGGTCGTCGTCACGCACCGCGGGTTTTGCTCGCGGATGAAGTCGGCTTAGGGAAAACCATTGAAGCGGGCATGATCATTCACCAGCAAGTGCTTGCAGGCCAAGCCGAGCGGGTACTGATCGTGGTTCCAGAAACCTTGCAGCATCAGTGGTTGGTCGAGATGATGCGCCGCTTTAATCTGCACTTCTCTATTTTTGACGAAGAGCGCTGTGTCGAGGCCTTTGCTGACTCACCCAACCCATTTGATACCCAGCAACTGGTGTTATGTTCACTGGAGTTTTTACGCAAAAACCGGCGTCGCGTCGAGCAAGTCTGTGACACCCATTGGGACTTATTGGTGGTGGACGAAGCACACCATTTAACCTGGACACCAACGGCACCGAGCCGTGAATATCAGATTATCGAAAGCATTGCTGAGCATACCCCTGGGGTGTTGTTACTCACCGCGACCCCTGAGCAGTTAGGTCAGCAAAGTCATTTTGCGCGTTTACGCCTGCTCGACCCTGATCGTTTTTATGATTATGACGCCTTTGTTGAAGAAGCCGAACAATATGCCCCTGTCGCCGAGGCGGTTGAAGCGCTACTTGCCGATGCCCCGTTAAGTGATAATGCCCAACGTAGCATTCGGGCGCTATTGCAAAGTGACGAGCTTGATGAACGCTTCAGCGCTATTGATAGCGATGATGATGCAACCAAGCACACCGCTCGCCAACAGCTGATTGATGATTTAATGGATCGCCACGGTACCGGGCGCGTTTTGTTCCGTAACACGCGGGCTGCCATCAGTGGCTTCCCTAGCCGGCATCTGCACATGCACCCTATGG
The DNA here is from genome assembly GCF_001996185.1 of Salinivibrio costicola subsp. alcaliphilus. Taxonomy (NCBI): domain Bacteria; kingdom Pseudomonadati; phylum Pseudomonadota; class Gammaproteobacteria; order Vibrionales; family Vibrionaceae; genus Salinivibrio; species Salinivibrio costicola. Next base: position 26,214 of record NZ_MUFR01000009.1, on the reverse strand, counting down.
CGTTACCGAGCCAGTATCAAACTGCCATGCGGGTGGCGGGCATGATGGGACGCACAAGCTCGAGCGAACAAAAAGCGGTACAAAATCTTTATCCTGAAGATATTTATCAGCAGTTTGAGGGCGATAGTGCCAGCTGGTGGGGCTTTGACCCACGTATCGATTGGTTGCTGGATTATTTAAAAACCTACCGTCGCGACAAAGTACTGATCATTTGCTCACGCGCGCAAACCGCACTGACGCTTGAGCAGGCCTTGCGCGAGCGTGAGGGGATCCGTGGCACCGTGTTCCATGAAGGCATGTCGATTGTTGAGCGTGATAAAGCGGCAGCGTACTTTGCCCAAGAGGAAGGCGGGGCTCAAGTCTTGATTTGCTCTGAAATTGGCTCAGAAGGCCGGAACTTCCAGTTTGCCCATCAGCTGGTGATGTTCGACTTACCGATGAACCCCGACTTGCTCGAGCAGCGCATTGGTCGCCTTGATCGTATTGGTCAGCGTCAAGATATTGCCATTCACGTTCCTTACCTTGAAGGCACAGCGCAAACCATTTTAGCGCGTTGGTATCACGAAGGGCTTGATGCCTTTGAGGATACCTGCCCAACCGGCCGTGCGGTGTTTGAGCAGTATGGCGAGACATTGTTAACACTGTTAGCCAATAATCAACATGATGATGCGCTAAATACGCTCATTCACGATAGCGCCGCCATGAATCAACGCCTTAAAGCAGAAATGGAGCAAGGCCGCGATAAACTGCTCGAGATGCACTCACACGGCGGGGAGGCTGCCAAGCAGCTGGCGCAAACCATCGCCGATCAAGATGGCGATACGGGCCTTGTCACCTTCACGCTCGGTCTGTTTGATACCATCGGCGTTAATCAAGATGACAAAGGTGAAAACGCCATCGTGGTCAAGCCGTCGGAGCAGATGATGGTGCCCAGTTACCCTGGCCTACCAACGGATGGGTGCACACTGACCTTCGACCGCGATACGGCACTCAGTCGCGAAGATGTGCAGTTTGTCTCTTGGGAGCACCCGATCGTGCGTGGCGGTATCGACTTATTGCTGAGCGAAAACATCGGCACCACCGCGGTCTCTTTGCTCAAAAACAAAGCGCTGCCTGTGGGAACCCTGTTTGTTGAACTGATTTACACCATTGATGCACAAGCCCCTAAATCGTCGGGTATTCATCGCTTTTTACCGCAAACGCCGGTGCGGTTGCTTTTGGATGCGAACGGCAATGATCTCTCAGCCAACGTTGAGTTTGAATCGTTTCATCGCCAGCTCAGCCCGGTGAATCGTCATTTAGGCAGTAAAATGGTCAACTCGGTTCAAGCCCAAGTCCACCAGCTGATTGAGAAAAGCGAACCGCTGGCCCAAAAAGCCTTGTCTGAGATTCAAACGGCCGCCCACCAAGAGATGGACAGCGAGCTGAATCAGGCCTTAGCACGGCTCGATGCACTGAAAACGGTTAACCCCAATATTCGTGATGATGAGCTCGACGCACTACGCGATCAGATCAGTACCTTGTCGCATCATATTCAACACGCACAAGTCGATTTAGACGCCCTGCGTTTGATTGTGGTCAGCCACCAATAATCACCCTTTGAACGAAGGCGGGGCCAACCGGCCCCGAACCCTTATATGGCAATCATTGAGTATCATCCTCCCACCACACCTTGGCTCGATATCTTGTATCAAGATGCCGATTTGGTGGTAATTAATAAACCCAGTGGATTATTGGCTAACCCTGGCCGTGATCCTGCGCATTACGACAGTGCGTGGTCACGGGTTAAAGCCGAATTCCCGGACGCAGAGCTGGTCCATCGTTTAGATATGTCGACCTCTGGCGTCATGGCGTTTGCCGCACACAAAGCTGCTGAGCGACACCTTAAAGCGCAATTTCGCGAGCGCGTGCCCACCAAGTTGTATTACGCCGAAGTGTGGGGGCACCCTATACACGACGAGGGAAATGTCGATCTGCCCTTGATTTGCGACTGGCCCAATCGCCCCAGACAGAAGGTCTGTTTTGAACACGGCAAGCCCTCGCAAACGCACTACCGCTGTTTGCATCAGCATGCACAGACAAGCTTAATGGCATTGTATCCTCTCACCGGCCGCTCTCATCAGCTCCGTGTGCATATGCAGGCCCTTGGGCATGGGATTGTCGGCGATGAGTTTTATGCGCTGCCAGAAGCTTTTGAGTATGCCTCTCGCCTTCATTTGCATGCCGCAGAATTAAGCATTTTGCATCCTGTCACTGAAACGCCGATGCACTTTCAAGCGCCCTGCGCATTTTATCCGCAGATGCCGGATAATCGACTAGCGAGTGAGTATCAGCTTGCGCCTGCTAACCTCACAGGCTGACCATTAAGGTTTGCAGAAAAACTACTAATCTCACATTCTAGGGCCATGCATTGAGACACGGAGATCAACATGGCTCATCACACCCCCATCAAGGTGGTTTTTCTCGATAGAGACACCATTCCTGCTCACATTACGCTGCCAACGCTTCATCACCCCCATCATTGGCAATCCTACCCTGCCACCGCTCCCGGTGACGTGATCGATCGCCTGCAACATGCCGATGTGGCAATCACCAATAAAGTCGTGATCAATGAAGCAATACTGACTGCACTTCCCAAGCTAAAACTGATCGCGGTCGCGGCAACCGGGGTCAACAATGTCGATTTAGCGGCTTGTCAGGCACACGGCGTACAAGTCTGCAACGTACAAGGGTATGCCACCCAATCCGTGCCCGAGCATGTCATGGCTCTGATTTACGCCTTGAAACGTCAGCTGATGGGTTATCATGCCGATGTGCGTCAAGGTGAATGGCAAAAACGGGGCCAGTTTTGCTTTTTTACTCACCCGATAGGCAGTGTCGCTGGCAGTACCTTGGGGATTATTGGCAAAGGCGCACTAGGAGAAGCGGTCGGGCAATTGGCCCAGGCCGTTGGCATGAAAGTCATGTTTGCCGAGCATCAAGGGGCGAGCCATTGCCGGCCAGGCTACCAGCCCTTTGAACAGGTGATTCAACAGGCTGATGTGCTGTCGCTGCATTGCCCTTTAACCGACAAAACCCGACATCTGATTAGTCAAGATGTGTTGGCCAAAATGCCACAGCATGCCATTTTGATTAATACTGGCCGCGGCGATCTCGTGGATGAACAGGCCCTGTTATACGCGTTAAAACGCGACCAAATTGGTGGTGCTGGCTTGGATGTACTCAGTCAAGAGCCCGCCCCCGACGCACATCCGTTAGTTGCAGCATCATTACCCAACCTTATTGTCACCCCGCATATTGCTTGGGGCGCTGACGAAGCCGTTCACACTCTGGCACAACAGCTGATCGCCAATATTGATGGGTTCTTTCGTGGTGCACCACAACACACCCTGATTGATGCGCTTGATTGATGATCGCGACGATTAATCAACCTAACGAGCCCGCTATATATCGCGGGCTTTTTTCACTACGTCGTACGCTTTTTGGATTTCTTGCGCTTTTTCTTTCGCCATCTCCATCATTTCTGGCGGTAAACCTTTCGCCATCAATTTATCGGGGTGATGCTCATTCATCAGTTTCCGATACGCTTTTTTCACCTCCTGAGAGGAAGCAGAAGCGTCAACACCTAATACATCATAGGCATCGTCGATTTCATTCTGCTGCGGCGGCGCACCGGGGCCATCGGATTGATGCTGCCAGCCGCCTTGATAGCCTTGACTAAAGCGAAACGCAGCTTCTTGCATTCGCAGGCGCTGTTCCAGTTGCTGTGGCGAAAAGCCCAACTTTTCGGCAATTACATACAAAAGTTCACGCTCTTTAGGATGGATCTCACCATCAGCAAACGCAGCTTGTATCTGCATTTCCAAAAAGACACGCGATAAATCACGTTGCCCCTGGCTTAAGGCACGAATACTGTTGAGGGTTTCATCCAGCGGAAAGTCACTGTCTTTTCCCTCGCGAAACGCCTGCTGGGCCAGTTGCCTAGCTTCACCTTGCAACTGCATGCGATCCATCAATAAGCTGGCGAGCTGAATTTCTTGTTGCGTCACCTGCCCTTTAGCTTTCGCCATATGTCCCATCACGGCAAAGGTGCCATGGAAAAAAACACGTTGTGCTTGTGGCCCTTGGCCACCCAAACCGCCGAAACGCGCGCGCTGTTTCGCTTTATCAAACTGATGACCTAAGAAAAGGCCAAGAAGAAAACCGATTGGGCCTCCCAACAATGTGCCGAGAATTGCCCCAATTACCTTGCCATTTAGTCGCATGCCATGGTCTCATTGCTAGTTTCACACCCTGCACATTTAAAGGTGATGCCGGGCGCAAATTGATTTATGATAATCGCATTTTGCAGCCAAAGCATACTGATGCGTTGCCTTCGTGTACACCACGCAATCAGATAAAACAGGAATGTCTTCTTCAATGTCACCGACTGCACGTAGCTTTTTAGCCACCATGATCAGCTTGGCGCTCTACGGCCCAGCCCTTGTGTTTGCCAACACAGACCCAGCGACTCAGCCTTGCTCTGACAAGGAGGCCCAGTGCGTTCCGGCCAGCGAGCAGACACAGGATGTGAATAACGCCCCCATTCGTGTGGTCGCAGATCGTGCTGAGGCGCAGACCAACGACAAAGCCATCTATAGTGGCAATGTCGAAGTTACGCAAGGCCACCGAAAGATGACGGCCGATACCGCAACCTTACGCGATCCAGAGCGGATCGTTACGGCACAAGGAGATGTGGTATTCAATGATGGCCAGATGATGGTGACATCAGATTATCTACAAGCCAACCTCGAAAGCGAAGACACCACGCTGAATAACGCCCAGTATAAGATGCTATGTACCCCAGGACGGGGCGAGGCGAAACGGGTGTTTAAAAACGGCACCACCTTCTACGAGCTTGAGGATGGCACCTATACCACGTGTCCAGATGAAGATAAAAGCTGGCGGTTTTCTGCCTCAAAAATTGAGAAAGAAGACAGCAGCTTATTTGCTGATCTTTATCACCCTAGATTTGAGGTAATGGACGTCCCGATCTTTTATCTGCCTTATTTGCGTGTACCGGTAGAAGAAGGTCGGCTGACAGGCTTTTTATATCCGTCGCTTACTTGGAGTGATCGTGATGGCATCGAGATGGAAACGCCGTTTTATTGGAATATCCATCCGCAACTGGATGCCACACTCACGCCCAAATATATGTCTGAGCGAGGCGTTCAATTAAAGACCAACATTCGCTACCTTACACCAATAGGAAGCGGGTCGCTTTACTCTGAATACCTGCCTGACGATCAACTCAACCCCGAGCTCGATTCACGTTGGGGGTTCAACTGGCAACATAGCGGTGTACAAGGTCACTGGCGCTACGAAGCAGATTACAGCAAAGTCAGTGATATCGCTTACTTTCAGAGCCTGGACTCTAATGTGGGCAAACGAGAAGACAACACGCTACTCCAAACGGGCGAGATCAGTTATCGCGGTTTAGATTGGAACAGTACAGTTCGTGTTCGCGACTTCCAAGCGCTAACAGAAGGCACCCGTGTCTATCGCTTGATGCCACAAGTGGATCTTAACTACTACGCGCCACAAGTCACGGATTGGCTCGATATTAGTGTGCCTGCGCAATTTAGTGTATTTGCTAACGATGATCCCAAAAAACCCGAAGCCACCCGGACACATTTAGCCCCGACCCTAACGCTGCCATATACCCGCCCTTGGTTTAATGCCACGGCGGAAGCCAGCATGCTGTATACGCACTATGATCAGCGCTTTGATAGCGCCATCCGGGATGCAGAATCTAATGCGGAGCTGAGTCATTCAGTCGAGCGAAAAGTCCCCACTCTGCGCCTGCACTCTGGCGTTGTCCTAGAGCGTAACTTCTGGGCCATGGGCGGTCATTTCAGCCAAACTATCGAGCCGCAAGTCCAGTATTTGTATATTAAAGATGTGGATCAAGACGGTATCTATAACCCGGTCAACTTTAGTGGCGGCGGTTATGATACCGCACGCTTGCAAACCGACTACTACGGCCTATTTCGCGGTAATCAATTCAGTAGCATTGATTACATTAATCCGGCAAACCAACTCACCTACGGCGCGACGACCCGCTTTTACGATGGCGGATATAAAGAGCGTCTGAATTTGTCCTTTGGGCAAATTTACTACTTTGACCAACCGTCTAACCAAGATGCAGAAACCTTTGATTATTCGTCTTGGGCGTTAGAAGGGGAAGCCAACATTGATGACAACTTGTTTGTCCGCGCATCGATGCAATATGACAGCAACTTACGCGAAATGCAGTTTGGTAACGCGATTGCTGAATATCGCCGCGGCCAGTTTTATGCACAAACCAGTTATCGCTACGTCGCACAGGAATATATTGTCTCGACGCTGCCAAACCAAGACATCAGCCGGCTCACCGATGATGGCCTCTCACAAGCTGGCGTCGTCACTGGGTTTCCTCTCGGCGGCGGGCTAAGTTTTACAGGTCAATACTGGCGCGACCTGACCCAAGATGTCATGTTGGAAAACCAAGTTAGCCTCACCTATCGCTCAGACTGTTGGGTCGTCGGGTTAAGTTACAACGAGTACTTAATGTCGCGCGCTGATATTAACGCCGATCCGGTTTACGACAACAATGTTACCTTGTCATTCAGCTTACTCGGATTGGGAGCTGACAGTGGCTTTAACTTTAACACTGACTCAGGCAACGCTCTGGGTTATCGTGATCCCTTTGCATTAAAGAACTAACACGCCTTATTGTGGTCTGGACTGTTGAACCTATGAAAAAAAGTGGACAAAGCATGAACAAATGGAGTCACGCCCTCATCACTGGCGTTTTAGTGTTGCTGACCCCCTTAACCCAAGCAGCACCTCAAGAGCTAGATCGCGTCATCGCCGTTGTGAATGATGGTGTGGTGCTGAACAGTGAAATGACGGCCATGCGCCAAACGGTCACCCGTAATGCGGCCAACGGAGATCGTGAATTACCGCCTCAAGACGTTCTTGAAGAGCAGATGCGCGAGCGACTCATTGTTGAAGAACTACAGCTACAGGAAGCAAAGCGGCTAGGCATCCAAATTGACGACAGCCAGTTACAACAAGCGATCAAAAATATTGCTAAAGAGCAATCGGTCAGTGTGAATGCTCTGCGCGACAAAATGGCAGAGCAAGGGATCGCATGGGATCAATATCGCGAGCAAGTTCGCCGAGAGCTCACGATTTCAGAAGCGCGCAATGCACAGGTACGCCGCCGTATTAGCATTTTGCCGCAAGAAGTTGAGACATTAGCCAGTCAGTTTAACGAACAGCAGATGCAAAAAGTGCGTTATAAGCTCTCTCACATCCAACTCAAATTGGATGATGATGCGGACAAAGCTGAACGTGACGCGGTGAAAAAGCAAGCGTATCGCTTAGTCGATACATTACGTCATGGCGGCAACGTGGCGGAGCTGGCGATGGAATATTCTAAGGGACCCAAAGCACTTGATGGCGGTGACTGGGGCTGGTTGCGCCTAGAAGAAATGCCAACGATTTTCGCCGACCAAATTACCAACCAAGGAAAAGACGCTATTATCGGGCCATTTCGCAGTGGTGTGGGTTTTCATATTTTGAAAATCGATGATGTGCAAGGTTTGGAAACGGTCGCCGTTACCGAAGTTAAAGCCCGCCATATTTTGATCAAACCCTCGATCGTACTCAGTGATAAAGGAGCGAAAAAAGAGCTCAATCAGCTGATTGCACAAATCGAGCGTGGCGAACAAACCTTTGCCGACCTCGCCAAACAATATAGTGATGACCCGGGCTCTGCCGTTAACGGGGGGGACTTAGGCTGGTCAACCACAGAAGCTTATGTGCCCGCGTTTAAAGCCAAAGTCGATAGTTTGCCAAAAGGTCAAATTAGTGAGCCTTTTAAGACAGTGCATGGCTGGCATGTGGTTGAAGTGACCGATCGTCGCGATGTCGATAAAACCGATGCGGCGGTTAAAAACCGTGCTTACCGTATGCTGTTTAACCGCAAATTTAATGAAGAAGCGCAAGCCTGGCTGCAAGAGCTGCGCGCGGGTGCCTATGTTGAGGTGATCAATGATGACAGCTGAGCGTATCGCAATCACCCCTGGCGAGCCGGCGGGCATTGGTCCGGATTTGGTCTTAGCAATGGCCCTGCTCTCTTGGCCACATCAGCTGGTAGCTATCGCCAATAAACAGATGCTGGCAGCGCGAGCTAAGGCGCTCAATCTCGCCGTGAGTTTGCGGGACTATGACCCATCAGCACGGCCTCGCCCTCATCAAGCAGGGGAGCTGGTCGTTGCAGATATCCCGATGGGCGCAGATGTTGTGCCAGGCGAGTTAGATGAGGCCAATGGTCGCTATGTGCTCGACACGCTGACTCGTGCGGCAGAAGGCAATATGACCGGCGAATTTGCAGCGGTTGTCACCGGGCCTGTCCATAAAGGGATCATTAATCGCGCCGGCGTTTCCTTCAGCGGTCATACTGAGTTTTTTGCCCAACACGCCAACGTCAACCAAGTGGTGATGATGCTGGCCACCGAAGGCTTACGTGTCGCGCTGGTGACGACGCACATCCCACTCGCCTATGTGGCTAAAGCCATTACCCGTGAGCGCTTGCATGACGTCATTGCGATTTTGCATCAAGACTTACAACAAAAATTCGCCATTAAGCAACCGCGCATTTATATCTGCGGTCTCAATCCGCACGCGGGAGAGGACGGCTGCTTGGGTCGAGAAGAAATCGACATCATTGAGCCGGCGCTTGATGAGTTGCGCCAACAAGGTATGGATATTATTGGCCCACTGCCCGCCGACACCCTTTTTCAGGATAAATATTTGCAAGACGCCGACGCTGTCTTAGCGATGTATCACGACCAGGGCTTACCTGTGTTAAAATTCAAAGGATTTGGACGCTCGGTGAATATCACCTTGGGCCTCCCATTTGTTAGAACATCAGTAGATCATGGTACCGCATTGGATTTAGCGGGTACCGGTACGGCGGATACAGGAAGCCTGCGGACGGCCATCTCCCACGCCATTGAATTAGTAGATAGCAAAGCATGAGCGATAAAGTCCATCAAGGCCACCGTGCCAGAAAACGTTTCGGACAAAACTTCCTAAACGACCCGTATGTCATCGACGGTATTGTTGCGGCAATCAATCCTTTATCCGGTGAAAACCTGGTAGAGATTGGCCCGGGTTTAGGCGCATTGACCGAACCGGTGACCGAACAAGTCGATCACCTCAACGTGGTCGAACTCGACCGCGATCTTGCCGCGCGCCTGCGAAGCCATCCATTTATGGGACCAAAGCTGACGGTTCATGAAGCCGATGCCATGGCGTTTGATTTCGCTGAGCTGGCAAACCAGGGGCCTCTGCGCATTTTCGGTAACTTACCGTACAATGTCTCCACCCCATTGATGTTTCATCTCTTTTCCTTTGCTGACCACGTACAGGATATGCATTTCATGCTACAAAAAGAGGTGGTAAAACGTTTGGCCGCAGGCCCAGGCACTAAAGCCTATGGCCGCCTCACGGTCATGGCACAATACTACTGTAAAGTGGTGCCCGTGCTGGAAGTGCCACCAAGCGCCTTTAAGCCAGCGCCCAAGGTTGATTCTGCGGTCGTTCGCCTCGTCCCACATAAAACCTTACCGCATCCAGTCACTAATTTGTCGTGGTTGGAACGTGTTTGTCGTGAAGGCTTTAATCAACGCCGTAAAACTATCCGGAACGGTTTCAAATCGCTGGTCGATGTTGACACCTTAACCGAGCTCGGAATCGATCCCAGTTTACGTCCAGAGAACATGACACTGGCGCAATTCTCTAGCCTCGCAAATTGGTTAGATGCCAATCACTCATCATAAACAGGAGTCTTGACTTGCAAGCCACTGAACCCGCGCAATTCGAGGTCCACGTCGCCACTCAATACGTGGAAGACCAATCGGAACCAGACCATGAACGCTTTGTCTTTTCCTACACGGTCACGATTAAAAATGTAGGAGACGCCCCCGCACAGTTGATGCGAAGAAAGTGGCTGATCACTGACGCTAATGGCAAGGAGTTGGAAATCGAAGGTGAGGGTGTTGTCGGCGAGCAACCTAAGATTGCCGCAGGCGAAAAATATACCTATACCAGTGGTACCATCATTGAAACGCCTGTTGGGGTGATGCAAGGGTTTTATACCATGCAAGATCAAGATGCGCAGTCTTTTAAGGTCAATATTGCACCTTTCCGTCTCGCGCTCCCCAACATTCTTCACTAACTCCTCCAAGGAGGCATATGGCTACCTATCTTGTCGGGGACATCCACGGCTGCGATAAAGCGCTACATGCTTTATTGGCTGAAGCTGACTTTTCGCCGGCCCGAGATACGCTTTACTCGGTCGGCGATCTCGTCGCACGCGGTCCCGATTCCCTCGCAGTTTTACGGTATTTTTATCAGCTTGGTGAATCCGCAAAGTTGGTATTGGGCAATCATGATCTCCATTTGCTGGCGGTCGCCAATGGGATTAAACCCGTCAAAGCAAAAGATAAAACGCAACCTATCTTTGATGCACCAGACGCAGACAGACTATTAAACTGGCAGGCTCAACAGCCGCTAATACGCGATGTACCCGCACCAGACGGCGGGTTTCTGCTGACCCATGCCGGGATCAGTCCGCAGTGGGATAAATCGACTGCCGTCGCCTGCGCCCGTGAGGTGGAAACGATTCTGCGGAGTGAAGACCAAGTTTGGTTATTGGAGAATATGTACCATGACAGCCCTGATCAATGGGATGCTACGCTGACCGGGATAGCACGTTATCGCTATATTATTAATAGCTTCACGCGGATGCGTTTTTGTTCCCCTGACGGGCGTTTGGATATGCAGTGCAAACTCCCCCCAGATCAAGCCTTAGGCAGTGGCTTAGTACCATGGTTCGAGGTACCTAATCGCCAACGGCTTGAGCAAGCCGTAGTCTTTGGTCACTGGGCGGCATTGAATGGCACTATTCAGCCCAAACTTTATGGGCTAGATACCGGCTGTGTCTGGGGAGGAAAGTTGACACTCCTGCGTTGGGAAGACAAAGCCTGCTTTACCGTTCTCGCCGAATAGACAAAAGGTTAAGCGCGGTCCCAAACCGTAAAGGTAAGAGGGTGCGCATTTTTCTCATCCACGGGATGCGTGCCGACCTCGATTTTTGACCATCCGGTTCCCCATTCTGGAAAACGGGTATCACCGTCAACGTCTAAATCGATAAAGGTGAGATACAAACGATCAGCCTGAGGTAAAAACGCCTGATAAATAGTACCGCCGCCAATCACCATCACTTCTTCATAGCCAGCCACCACTTCAAGCGCTTGCTCGGGAGAGCGCACCACAGTCACGCCCTCGGGCGCAAAGTCCGCATCACCACTGACCACCACATTGATACGCTTAGGCAGCGGGCGTCCAATCGACTCAAAGGTTTTACGTCCCATCACCACAGGGTGGCCCAGTGTTGTACGCTTAAACCACGCTAAATCAGCGGGCAAGTGCCAAGGCATTTGATTGTCTTTTCCGATCACGCGGTCGTTTGCCATTGCGGCCACTAAACTAATTCGCATTGCGCTCGCCTTCCTCGATTAGATCACTGGTCGGCGACGATAAAACAATAGCCCAGGCATCGCAAGACCAATTGCCAACGCGGAGAGAATAAAGCCAGCGCTGAGTAAGTTTTCAATCAAACTGACCCATAGCGCCGGGCTGTAACCTTGGTTATTAATCGTCACTAGCGCGATCATGGCCTTAAACGCGTACACCCCTGGAATCATGGGAATAATTGCAGCGACGGTAAAAACCTTCGGGTGAGCCAGGAAGCGCTGAGACCAATACACGCCCAGAAAACCAATCGTGGTCGCACCGGCCAGTGTCGCCCACTCAATCGCCACTCCCGACTCCATCAGAACAAAGCGTAAACCATGCCCAACCGCACCGCCATAAGCACAATACTTAAGCGCTTTCACCGGAACATTAAAGACTAACGCAAACCCCACGGCAGGGATCATCGCAAAGAACATATCTTGCAATAACGCCACGAGTAAGATCATAACCAGCCCCATGCATCTACCAAGTTCATCGCCCCCACAATACCCATTGCCGTGGCAAGGGTCAGTAATGACGCCATGGTCCAACGTGCGATCCCCATATCCACAAATCCTTTCATCATATCCGAGACGGCATTAATAAAGGGATACCCAGGGACCAGCATCAAGACAGATGATGCCATGATCAAAAAAGGCTCATTGCCCCATCCCATGATGGTTCCCGTGCTGGATAGGAGAGTGGTCACCATAGCGGTCACTGCAAAGGTCAAAAAAGGGTTAAAGTGACGGTGGGCGATAAGTTGCCGAACCCGCATGCCGGTGGCAGAGGCGACAAAGGTCAGCGCAAACACCACGGCATCGCCGCCAGCTAACCGGCTAAAGGCGGCACATGACAAGCCTATCATCCCAACAACGAGCCAAGGAGGGTAACGGAATGGTTTGATACGGCTTAAGCGTTTACGTACCGCTAACGCGTCGAGAAAGCCCTTCTCTGCTAAGATCACGGTCCGCTGTATATCTGTTACAACTTTCATGTTAATACCACGATCTGGGCTACGTCTTGCCGTGGTAATACAATGACCATGACTCAAGGTGGTCACCACCAACGAGCTGGCGGATAACGACAGCTCAACACTGTCTAACCCTAACGCACGACCGAGCCGGATACTTACATCACTGACAAGTTTGCTCTCCGCACCATGCTGTAATAGCCGTTGCCCAACTTCAATCACTAAACGTGATATCGCGCGTTGCTCTGGCTCAGTAAGTCGTTTTGTCACCCAAAATCCCTCTTCTCTCTCTGCGACGCCTTCAGTATTGGCGATTGGCTCATGCCAGTCTTTGATGCAAATAAAAGTCTCTTCAATTGTTCGCTAAATCACGGACAAAAAAAAGCCGCTGCAATCGGCAGCGGCGTGAGTCTGATTATGGCTTGTAGATGATCTCGACGTCGTAGTCGTCTTCGTTCCAATCATCCCAGTCATCATCATTATCGTCATCTTGCTTGAGCTGTTGTTCGTGATGATCATCCCATTTAAAGGCGACGGTTTCATCTTCAGGCTCAACCTCTGGCTTCGGCGCAGGCAGTGCCTCAATCGACGCCATCAGATCATAAATAAGCGGTTGCACATTCGCTTTATTGATCGCCGAAATCGCATAATGCTTATCGTCCCAAGCGAGCGCATCAAGCACACGCTCAATCTGAGCTTGGGCCTCGTCTTCCGGCATCAGATCGACTTTATTGAACACCAACCAACGCGGTTTATCGGCAAGTTTCTCACTGTATTGGTTTAGCTCATCAATAATGGTAAACGCATTATCAACCGGATCGGTACCATCAACGGGTAGCAAATCAATCATGTGTAACAACACACGACAGCGCTCAAGGTGTTTTAAGAAGCGAATCCCTAGCCCTGCGCCGTCTGCCGCGCCTTCAATCAAGCCGGGAATATCAGCCACGACAAAGCTTTTGTCTGCGGCGACACGAACCACCCCAAGGCTTGGCACCAAGGTGGTAAATGGGTAGTCAGCCACTTTCGGTTTGGCAGCCGATACCGCACGAATAAAGGTCGATTTACCCGCATTCGGCAAGCCAAGCATACCAACATCGGCAAGCAGTAATAGCTCCAAACGCAGTGCACGTACTTCACCTTTCGTGCCCATGGTTTTTTGTCGAGGTGCACGATTGACCGAGGACTTAAAGCGTGTATTTCCGAGGCCATGGAAGCCCCCTTTCGCCACCATAACCTGCATACCATGCTCGGTAAGGTCTGCGATCACTTCGCCCGTGTCTTCATCGATTGCGCGCGTCCCCACCGGCACGTTCAAGACGCGATCCTCACCGCGTTTCCCGGTGCAGTTGCCGCCTCGACCATTCTCACCACGTGCCGCGGCATGAAAACGTTCAAATTGATAGTCAATCAGGGTATTCAGGTTTTCGTCGGCAAGCAGGTAAACGTCACCACCATCACCGCCGTCGCCGCCATCAGGGCCCCCTTTAGGCACATACTTTTCACGCCGGAAGCTGACGGTACCATTGCCCCCGTCACCGGCATCGACGCGAATAATCGCTTCATCTACAAACTTCATGCTAACTTCTCCGCACCAGTTATGAATGCCTATGGCGTCTCACAACCAGCCTTATCCCAGATTAGTGAATGGTGATCATATCGATCTTAGGATCATTTTTCAGCGTTGGCCGATTATCTGCGTACCGTGATGAGGCGGTGGCTTGATCGGTGATCCCCAGACACAATAAAAAGCCCCGCCATAAGGCAGGGCTTCAAAAATTCGCGTTGCGTTGAAGCTTATTCAGCTTCGATAGTAACGAATTTACGGTTATGACGACCTTTGGTCTCGAACTTCACTTTGCCGTCTGACAGAGCGAATAGAGTGTGGTCTTTACCGCAACCTACGTTGCTACCTGCGTGGAACTTAGTGCCACGTTGACGCACGATGATGTTACCTGCTAGTACAGACTCACCACCGAAGCGCTTAACACCTAGGCGTTTACTTTCTGAATCGCGGCCGTTTTTAGTGGAACCGCCAGCTTTTTTGTGTGCCATCTCTTCTCTCTCCTACTCTTAAGCGCTGATGCCAGTGATTTTGACTTCAGTGAACCACTGACGGTGGCCCATGTGCTTGCGAGAATGTTTACGACGACGGAACTTAACGATATTCACTTTATCGCCGCGACCGTGAGTAACAACTTCTGCTGTTACGGTTGCACCGCTAACAAAAGGCGCGCCAACTTTAACGTCTTCGCCGTTTGCCACTAGCAATACTTTGTCAAGTTCTACACTTGCGCCAGTTTCAACGTCTAGCTTTTCCAAGCGAATAGTCTGGCCTTCGCTTACTCGGTGTTGCTTACCACCACTTTGGAAAACTGCGTACATGTTTTACTCCGCATTTCCGCACGGCCTGCTGCATTTATGAACAACAAGGGGTGCGCATATAATTCATCAATAGGGCGCGAATTCTACGGTAGAAATTAATTAGAGGCAAGAGGGTAACGCAAGAAAATTGGTGAAAAGCTGCTCAGCATTCATTCCCACACATTTTACCGGTGTGATCGCTATCTCGTCACACGTTATCTGGTGTACCATGTTCGTCTTAATACCCGCTCTAGTGCCGATACTGACGAAAGATCCATCACCGTCTGTACGTATTAGCGATCGTGACTCACACCTTACATGGGGTAAGTTGTGTATCGTTAGCTCGGCAGGCAAGTAACTAGGACAACGCCCGGATATATACATGGATTTCAAATCAATCCAAGCCTTGATCAGTGATGACATGGCGCAGGTCGACCAAAAAATACTCGCTCAGCTCAATTCTGATGTCGCGCTGATTAATCAGCTTGGTTTTTACATCGTTAACAGCGGTGGCAAGCGTTTACGTCCCATGTTGGCCATTTTGGCCGCGCGTGCATTGGGTTACCAAGGTGATAAACACACCACTGCAGCCGCTTTCATTGAGTTTATCCACACTGCCACTTTGCTTCACGATGATGTGGTCGATGAATCCGACTTACGCCGTGGTAATGCCACCGCCAATGCTTTATTTGGCAATGCGGCAAGCGTCTTGGTGGGGGATTATATTTATACGCGTTCATTTCAGATGATGACCAGCTTACGCTCACTGAGAATTCTTGATTTGATGAGTGAAGCGACCAATGTTATTGCCGAAGGTGAGGTGTTGCAGTTAATGAACTGTAACGATCCCGACACCAGTGAAAGCAGTTACATGCAGGTGATCTATTCAAAAACAGCGCGTTTGTTTGAATCTGCGACACAGATAGGGGCGATTCTCAACCAAGCGGATACTGATACGGAAAAAGCCCTGCAAGATTATGGCCGTTACCTGGGGACTGCGTTCCAGCTCATTGATGATGTCATTGACTACACCAGTAAAGATGATGAGATGGGCAAGCAAACCGGTGATGATCTGGCTGAGGGCAAACCGACGCTGCCTTTGCTTCATGCAATGCAGCACGGCAGTGACGCTGAATCGGCGATGATTCGCGACGCGATCGAAAAAGGGAACGGACGCGACAAACTCGACGCTATTTTAGCGTGTATGGACGCCTGTGGCTCGCTCGCTTATACCCGTGAACGCGCAGAGCAAGAAGCAGAAAAAGCGGTCCGTGCCCTCGATAGCCTTTCTGATTCGCCCTACAAACAAGCCTTAGTCGCGCTCGCCAAGTTGGCCGTTGATCGCAATACTTAGTCAACGTAGGACTTAGTCAACGTAGAACTTAGTCAGCACAGAACTTAGGCAACGCAGAGCTTAGTCAGCGCAGACTTCACCGCAGTGATGCCTCGCTATCACGCTTGTGCCTACATGTAAAAAGCGGCGCCCTAATTGGACGCCGCTTTTTTCGTTCTTGCCGTTTATTTTGCGGCGAACTCTTCACCCATTTGGATATCGTTATGCAGGGTGTCTAACATCTTGTCCATCGCTTGCTGTTCAAAGGCGCTCAGCTCACCGATGTCTAAGATTGCCTCGACACCATTTTTACCTAAATGTACAGGCTGCGCGAAAAAGCGTGCGTGTTCACCGCGGGCTTCAACGTACGCACATTCAACCACATTAGCTTCACCTTGCAACGCTCGCACTAAAGACAGGCCAAAACGGCATGCCGCCTGTCCCATGGATAGGGTTGCTGAGCCTCCCCCTGCTTTCGCTTCAACCACTTCCGTCCCTGCGTTTTGAATACGTGGCGTCAGTGACTCCACTTCTTCTTGACTGAAGGTAACGCCTTTAACTTGCGATAATAGAGGCAAGATCGTCACACCTGAGTGGCCACCGATCACGGGAATGGAGACGTCACGAGGATCCATTCCTTTAAGCTCGCCGATGAAAGCTTCAGAACGAATCACATCCAGCGTCGTCACACCAAACAGTTTGTTTTTGTCATAGACGCCTTTCGCTTTTAAGACATCCGCAGCAATCGCTACCGTGGTATTGACTGGATTAGTAATAATACCAACACAGGCTTTTGGACACACATCGGCGATTTTTTCCGCCAATGACTTAACAATACCTGCATTGACATTGAACAAGTCAGAGCGATCCATGCCCGGCTTACGTGCTACCCCTGCAGAGATCAGCACAACATCGGCCCCTTCTAGCGCCGGGGTTGGATCTTCACCGCTAAACCCTTTAATGCTCACGGGGGTCGGAATATGGCTCAAATCGACGGCCACACCGGGCGTCACCGGTGCGATATCATATAACGCCAAGTCGGAACCGGCTGGCAGGTTATTTTTAAGTAGTAGGGCTAAGGCTTGACCAATGCCTCCCGCAGCGCCAATCACAGCAACTTTCATGTCGTTCTCCTTTCGATATTTCTTATTGTCCGGATCCGGTCCGGCTTCTGTTCGGGCACAAATCGCCCATCAATGGTGCGAACTGTTGCTTCATCATATGCCCGGGTATACCCCCACTCAAGCTTCGGGCGGTGATGATCAGCCTAAGCTCTCATTTTTTCGCTCACCCTCGAAACCGGTGTGCGTTCAAGGCTTAGCCGAGACGTAACAACAGTGATATTGTCGCCATTTTAGGCGCGCAATGATTGCTCCTGATTGCATGTATATGCAAAATAGCTACTCGTTTGTCATTACGAGTCTGCCGTCATGCGTAACTCAGAAAAACAAGACCAATTAGTTCGAGCGTTTAAAGCGATCCTCAAAGAAGAAAAATTCAGTTCTCAAGGCGAAATAGTCGAAGCCCTACGTGCTCAAAGATTTGAGGGCATCAATCAATCGAAAGTCTCGCGCATGTTGACCAAATTCGGCGCTGTACGTACCCGTAACGCCAAAATGGAGATGGTCTATTGCTTGCCGATTGAGCTCGGTGTTCCGACCACTGGCAGCGCGTTGCGAGAGCTGGTGATGGAAATCGACTACAACGAGGCCGTGGTCGTGATTCATACCGGTCCAGGTGCCGCCCAATTAATTGCGCGTCTACTCGACTCACTCGGTAAGGCCGAAGGCATTTTAGGCGCTGTCGCCGGGGACGATACGATCTTTATCACCCCCACCCGAGGTACCAGCACAGAAGCGCTATTTGAAGCGATTTGTGACTTGTTCGAATACCATTATTGATTTTTTTATCAGGCAGCGTGACACCGCTGCCTGTCTGCCTTGTCTCATATTTGAAGCGCCCTCCCTGAGACAAAAGCGATAACATCTTTTTAATTTTTCTATATCGCTCTGTTACTATCTGTTTTCAGTACTATCTGTTTTTAGCTGCTAACACACTGTCCACGCTTTCGTTGAGGGTCAATGAAAACGCGGGGAGCAGTGAGCTGCAGACTGGCCAATCACCACACCAGTGAAATAGGCCAAGTAGGCTTTTCTCGGGACACTGCCGCCGCATCAGCGGTGCATATGATAATAAGGACAAACTGCATGACGAAGACACATCAACCGTCTCCTGATGTGCAAGACATGGTGGCGCAAGCAGATACGGGTGCGCGCTCACCACATGGACTATCAGGACGTATTCTTTGGCTGGTACCACTTATCTGGTCCCTTTTTCAGCTTTGGTATGCGTCGCCACTTCCCTTTGCGCTCGATTTTGGCGTCCTCAATAATACACAAGCACGCTCACTCCACTTAGCGTTCGCGATGTTTTTGGCCTTCACTGCCTACCCCGCACGTAAAACATCGCCTCGCGACCGTGTACCTTTTCTAGATTGGATTTTTGCCCTTATCGGCAGCCTAGCCGCCGGGTATTTATTCTTATTTTACAATCAACTGGCCGATCGTGCCGGTGCCTATACTGCCTTCGATATTAGTGTTGCCGCGATCGGCATGGTATTGATGCTCGAGGCAACACGACGCGCTTTAGGGCCACCATTAATGGTGGTAGCCGCCGTTTTCTTGCTTTACACCTTTGCTGGCCCCCACATGCCCGATGTCATTGCCCACAAAGGCGCCAGCCTTAATAAGGCGATGTCGCATCTGTGGCTAACCACTGAAGGGGTGTTCGGGGTCGCATTGGGCGTCTCTACCTCATTCGTTTTCCTGTTTGTACTCTTTGGTGCCTTACTCGATCGCGCGGGCGCTGGGGGCTATTTCATCAAAGTGGCGTTCTCTTTACTGGGCCACATGCGCGGCGGTCCCGCGAAAGCCGCAGTGGTCGCCTCGGGCCTGTCCGGGTTAGTCTCAGGCTCCTCGATTGCTAACGTGGTGACCACCGGCACCTTTACCATTCCACTGATGAAGCGGGTTGGTTTCCCAAGCCACAAAGCGGGGGCAGTAGAAGTGGCCGCGTCCACCAACGGTCAGCTCACACCGCCGATAATGGGGGCCGCCGCCTTCTTGATGGTGGAGTACGTAGGGATTTCTTATGTCGAAGTGATCAAAGCTGCCCTGCTCCCGGCGTTGATTTCCTACATTGCGCTGATTTACATCGTTCATTTGGAAGCTTGTAAAGCGGGTATGGAAGGCTTGCCGCGCCGCCACTCTAGTACGGTATTGCAAAAGCTCTTTTCCTTTATGACGGTATTTGTTGGGCTATTAGTGCTCAGCGCAGCAGTCTATTACGGCATTGGCTGGACCAAGGACGTATTTGGTGTCATGGCCACCGTGGTGATCGGCATACTGACCCTAATTGCGTATGTTCTTCTGGTGCGCTATTCCGCCCGCTACAAGTCTGAAGCCGCCGAAGATCCAGCGGCCACGGATTTATCAGAGGTGCCAGAGCCAGGCCCTACCGTTCGCTCCGGGTTGTATTACTTGCTGCCAATTGGCGTGCTGGTTTGGTGTTTGACCGTCGAGCGTTTTTCACCCGGCCTATCGGCGTTCTGGGCGACTATTTTTATGATTTTTATCATAGTGACCCAGCGTCCACTGATCGCCTACTTTAATCAACGCACCAACTTCAAAGAAGAAATTCGAGAAGGGGGCGTTGATCTGCTCGAAGCCTTTGTCACTGGCGCGCGCAACATGATTGGCATCGGTGTCGCCACGGCGGCTGCCGGGATCGTTGTCGGCACCGTGACTCTAACCGGCATTGGTTTGGTCATGACTGATTTTGTCGAGCTAATTTCTGGCGGTAATATCTTCTTGATGTTGCTATTTACGGCAGTGATCAGCTTACTGTTAGGCATGGGGCTACCGACCACGGCAAACTATATTGTGGTTTCTACACTGATGGCCCCTGTCATTGTGACCTTGGGGGCACAACAAGGGCTGATTATTCCGCTTATTGCCGTGCACCTTTTTGTGTTCTACTTCGGTATTCTCGCCGATGACACGCCACCGGTCGGTCTCGCCGCTTTCGCGGCCGCGGCCATTGCTAAATCGGATCCGATTCGTACCGGTGTACAAGGCTTTACCTACGATATTCGTACCGCCATTTTACCTTTCATGTTTATCTTCAACACTCAGTTGTTGTTGCTCGACCTCGACGGTCCTTTCCACCTGATATTGACCATTATTTCCGCGACCATTGCGATGCTGGCTTTCTCTGCCGCAACCCAAGGGTGGTGGATGACCAAAAATAAATGGTGGGAAACCGTGTTGCTGCTGCTTATCACCTTCTCTCTATTTCGACCTGGTTTTTGGTGGGATGAAGTCTATCCACCCACCACCAGCTATCCAGGAACAGAAATTATGCGCGTAGCCGAGCAACTGCCTGACGGAAAACCGCTGCAACTGGTTGTGGAAGGGGAAGACTTCTTTGGCGATCAGATTTCCAAACATGTGGTTTTATCGGTAGATAATCGCCTCGAAAGCGGCGATGCACGGGTACGTGATACCGGTTTGATACTGCGCGAAGAGGATGACTCATTACTGGTTGATAGGGTTCAATTTGGAAGCGATGCCGATAAGGCGGGGATCGACTTTGATTGGCAAATTAAAACCGTCACGGTGGATAACATCCGTCCGTGGAAAGAATGGGTTTTTGTGCCGACACTATTACTCTTGGCATTGCTGGGCTGGAATCAACGCCGTCGCATCCGCCAAGCCTAATGACAGGGGGCACGTGCGCGGCGCGTGCCCTTTTCTTTTTTGATAGCAAAGGATATCGCTATGTATAAACACATTCTGGTTCCGGTCGATTTAAATGATGAGAGCTTCGCGGATAAAGCGGTCGATCACGCTGCATGGCTGGCCAGTCAATCCGGCGCTAAGCTCCACCTTCTGACAGTCCTGCCGGGGATTCATAATTCCATGGTCGCCTCTTACTTCCCTGAAGAAGCTGCCAATAAAATGAAACGCGATATGAAGCGAAATCTGCAAGGATTTGCGGATAAATATGTTCCGAAAAACGTGGCCTGCCAGGTGTCTGTTGAAGAAGGCAAGCCTTACAAAGGGATTATCAAAACCGCCGAGCGCTTAGGGTGCGACTTGATCGTCATGCCAAGTCATAAGCGTTCTCGCGTCAACAAGATGATGTTAGGATCGGTGGCCGCGAAAGTGCTTGAAGGCGCCACCATGCATGTGATGGTACTCAAACCTTAGCCGATATCTGGCTTCTCGTTTAGGGCCACCCTCGTAAAGTGAAGGTTCAGGCCTTGCCTGAACCTGATTGATTATGCTTTATCGCGAGGGCGTTGATCATACCCCCAGCGCGGCACCAAGGTTTGCGCCGCCCCTAAGTGGTCGAGAATGCGCGCCACCATAAAATCGACCAAGTCGTCAATAGACTGGGGTTGGTGATAAAAACCCGGCGCAGCAGGCATAATGGTGACGCCCATCTGCGATAGCTTGTGCATGTTTTCTAAATGCAGCGTTGAAAACGGCGTCTCGCGAACGACCAGTAACAATTGCCCCCGTTCTTTGAGCACCACATCCGCCGCCCGTTCAATCAAGTTATCGGATAGACCATGGGCAATCGAAGACAAGGATCCGGCCGAGCAGGGACAAACAACCATTTTCTTCGGCGCTGCCGAGCCCGAGGCGACCGGCGAAAACCAATCTTCTTTACCGCAAACGATCAGTTTATTGCTATCACATTGCAGATGTTCGGCTAATATTTTCTGTGCCGCTTGCGGGCCTGACGGGAGTTTCAACCCGTGTTCGGTCGCCAGCACCACGCGAGCGGCCGAGGATATCAGTAAAAAGACCTGATAATCTTGCGCAAGCAGGCACTCCAGTAACCGTAGGCCGTATGGCGCGCCTGACGCTCCTGTCCATGCCAGCGTGATACGCTTATCCGTCATGCTTTTCTCCTTTGTGACTCAACGCACTGAGCAACTTATCGTGAATACCACCAAAACCCCCATTACTCATGATCAACACGGTATCGCCCGGCAAGGCTTGCTCACTCAACGCGACAACCAGTGTGCCTATATCAGTGTGAATTTGCGTAGGTTGAGCACAACGATCCGCCACCGCATCGAGCGACCAATCGAGCCCTTGAGGCTGATATAAAAACACACTGTCCGCACTCGCCAACGACGCGGCTAGCGTGTCTTTATGGACCCCTTGTTTCATGGTGTTCGAGCGCGGTTCTAATACGGCGAGAATACGCCCTGCGCCGACCTTGGCTCGCAAGCCCTCCAAGGTCAGTCGAATAGCGGTCGGATGATGGGCAAAATCGTCATATACCGTGACGCCAGCCCGCTCGCCACGCCACTCAAGCCGACGCTTAGTATTGATAAATCTCTCGAGCGATTGACAAGCCAGACCCGGGGTCACTCCCACATGACGCGCCGCTGATAACGCCATCAAGGCATTACGCACGTTATGATCACCGACCAAATCCCAGTTAACCGATCCCACGAGATCACCGGCAAAGTACACATCAAATTGGCTGCCAGCTGCGTCTTTTTTCACGCTTTGCCACTGGCCATCAGGCCCCGCATACACACACTCACTCCAACACCCCATTGCGAGTGTTTCAGCTACGTTGGGATCATCGGACGGCGCAATAATCTGGCCAATCCCAGGTACGGTGCGTATCACATGATGGAATTGCTTTTGAATAGCGGCTAGATCATCAAAAATATCGGCATGATCGAACTCAAGGTTGTTAATAACCAAGGTTTTCGGTTGGTAGTGAATAAACTTGGAGCGCTTATCAAAAAATGCACTGTCGTATTCATCGGCCTCGACCACAAAAAACGGGCTATCCCCCAAACGGGCTGACGCATTAAAATTGCTGGCCACGCCACCGATTAAAAATCCAGGCTGATAACCACAGTCTTCTAAAATCCACGCTAGCATGCTGGCGGTGGTGGTTTTTCCGTGTGTCCCTGAAACCGCTAACACCCAGCAGTCTTGGAGTAAAAAATCATGCAGCCATTGCGGACCAGACGTGTAAGGCAAACCTTGATTGAGTACGGCTTCAACACAGGGATTCCCGCGGCTCATGGCATTACCAATCACCACTAAATCCGGCTTAGGTGTAAGCTGCGCAGGATCATAGCCTTCAATGATAGCAACCCCTTGGGATTCGAGTAAGGTACTCATTGGGGGATAAACCTGGCTATCTGAGCCTGTCACTTTGTGCCCCAATTGTTTTGCCAGCATGGCGGCTCCACCCATAAAGGTGCCGCAAATGCCTAAAATATGAATATGCATGGCCTTCACTGTATTGTTGGTTACCCAGCCGTTGGACGCGGGCCATTATTATGCCTTGGATTAACGCTTGGGTCTTATCGCTTGCGCGCATATGACATGGTTTTTTATGTCGCGATCACACTTCCCTGGCCTCATCCATTTCTTCAGTACGATTAAAAAGTCACGAGCGCTAGAATGACAACGATTTCAAGAGGCAGACCACTGCCCACTTAAATGCCATTGAATTAGAAAGACAGTTCATCATCACTAAGGATTGAGAATGCCCGACATTAAGACCCTCGGCGAATATATTGTTGAGAAGCAACACGCGTTCCCGCATGCCAGCGGCGACTTATCTTCTTTGCTTGCCTCGATTCGTCTCGCCGCCAAAATTGTCAACCGTGAGATCAACAAAGCGGGCTTGGTCGACATCGCCGGCGCTATCGGCACAGAAAACGCACAAGGTGAAGAACAACAAAAGCTCGACGTTTACGCCAACGAAAAGTTTAAAGCTGCGATGGAGGCTCGCGACCACGTTTGCGGTGTCGCGAGTGAGGAAGAAGATGAAGCGGTCATCTTCAACAAGCAACTGAATCGTAATGCTAAATATGTGGTATTGATTGACCCGCTTGATGGCTCATCAAACATTGATGTCAATGTCTCCGTCGGCACCATTTTCTCCATTTATCACCGTGTTTCACCGGTCGGCACCCCCCCTACCGAAGACGACTTCCTGCAACCGGGTCATCGCCAAGTGGCTGCCGGCTATATCATTTACGGCTCATCCACCATGTTGGTTTACACCACAGGTGATGGTGTGCATGGTTTTACCTATGATCCATCGCTGGGTCTGTTTTGCCTCTCTCACGAGAATATGACCGTTCCTAAAGAGGGAACGATTTACTCAATTAACGAAGGCAACTACATCAAGTTCCCGCAGGGCGTCAAAAAATACATCAAATACTGTCAAGAAAACGTCCCTGACGAGAAACGGCCGTATACGTCACGCTACATTGGCTCTTTGGTGGCCGATTTTCACCGTAATCTGCTAAAAGGTGGCATTTACTTGTACCCGAGTACCCTAGCTTATCCAAATGGTAAATTGCGGTTGCTGTATGAGTGCAACCCCATGGCGTTTATTATCGAACAGGCCGGCGGTAAAGCCACGGATGGGATGCAGCGGGTGATGGACATTGAACCCAAAGAACTTCATCAGCGCGTTCCCTTCTTCGTTGGCTCTAGTAATATGGTGGATAAAGTCGGCGAATACCTGGAAACCTATCCTGATCATGAAGACAATTAACGCGTATTAGCAAAAAGAATGCCGCGCTTTTTTATGATGACGAGGCGACCTGGTAGGTCGCCTCTGTTATTTTCACGCTTGGCGGTTATAATTGGCACACACTGTTTGATTTAACAAAAGGACAATCCATGAGCCTGAACCAGGTCCCTGCGGGCAAAGAGCTGCCTGAAGATATTTATGTGGTGATTGAGATCCCAGCGAATGCTGATCCAATCAAGTACGAAGTGGACAAAGATAGCGGTGCGGTATTCGTCGATCGCTTTATGTCTACCCCAATGTTTTACCCATGTAACTATGGTTATGTAAACCATACCTTGTCACTTGACGGTGACCCGGTAGACGTACTGGTTCCAACCCCATTCCCTCTCGTACCCGGTTCAGTAATCCGCTGCCGTCCAGTGGGTGTGCTAAAAATGACCGACGAGTCTGGTGAAGATGCCAAAGTTGTCGCAGTGCCTCATAGCAAGCTGACCAAAGAGTACGATCACGTGAAAGACGTGAACGATCTGCCTGAGCTACTCAAAGCACAAATCACGCATTTCTTCGAGCGTTACAAAGAGCTTGAAGCCGGCAAGTGGGTCAAAGTCGATGGCTGGGCCGATGCACAAGCTGCAAAAGACGAAATCCTGTCTTCTTTTGAGCGCGCAAAACAGTAAGTGAATATCTCTTTGTCATTAGTAATTGAGTATGATGATATTAAAGAGCGTGTTAGCGGCTAAAGCCGTACCGAAGGGTGGTATTCCACCCTTCACTTCCCCCCCTAATATGAATAGATACTCGCCCCACTCTTGCCGCCGGCTTGCCATTAATCATCACCCCAGCGCTAGCGCTGGTCACTGCGGTGGGCGGAAAGCACCCATGTCCGCCGGCGGTATCGCCTAATCGTGCTGCCCCTGGCATAGCGCCTCCTTAACGTGCAATGACCATACGTCCATCGATGATGGTGAATAGCGGCTTATATGTATAGCGAAAATTCTTCTCAGTAGAAGAAATTCTGAGAGGTGATTCACCTATTTCATCCTCGAGCTTGATCAAACGTCCATCCATGTAGCTTTTCACCGTATATTCATGCCACTCACGCCTTGGTTTCACATGAGCATCATCAGCACGCCCAAAGTCACCAGGTATATCCATCACATCAAAAAACTCCTCCGGCTCAGTCATATAGGCTTCCGCTTTAGCCTGCTCACGCCCCGCTAATGACCAGGCCATTTTTAAGCCTTCAAAATCCCGCTTTTTGAGCAAGGTGATAAGGTTACTGTAAGCGCGATACAGCATTTTCATGTGCTTGGGGTTATTTTCATCGAACGGGGTCGCA
>NZ_MUFR01000080.1:0-3414 GCF_001996185.1 Salinivibrio costicola subsp. alcaliphilus | reverse complement strand
TTCAAGCTTCTGCTGTTTGGTTAAAGTCACTTTCATAGGTAGGAATCATGATCCTGTTTCTACGTAAAATCAAGCATCTTCAATGATCACGGGTATAGTAAAATGTACCTTAGATGGTAAAGAATATAACGCGGTGGATTTTGAAAAGCTGCCACCAAATGAACTATCTGAAAAACGTCGCAATTTGATCTGTACTAAGTGTGGTAAAGATGCTTTTTTCCGAAAATCATCAAGATCTGGTCAAGCTGCGTGCTTTGGGGCGAGACCTCATGCTGATGATTGTTTCTTTGCTTCCGCCGAAACGCAGCAGGTTGATGATGAAGGTGGTGATGAAGATCGCATTAATAATCCAGGTCAGCGCATTCTTATCGATTTGAATTATGGTGCTGCGCCAACACGCAACGTAGATGTTAAGCCAAGTGCCCCATCTGGAGACAATGATGGGCGGGGCCGTCATGTTGGGCACAACCCAAGGCCAAATGCGAACATGCAGCGTAGGTTAAGCACTCTTCTGCGTAATCTAATAAATTCTGATACATTTCGCCTATCTCAGCAATTGATTGAGTTTGAAGAAAGAGCGGCAATGACCGTTAATCAATTTTTTGTTCATTTTTCTGATGTCGCCGATGAACATGATTATGAATTTCGTGGATATTGGGGATTACTCACTGATGCCAGATTGGGTCAAAATGGTAACTTATGGCTAAATTCTGGTGGCCGTGGAGAGGTTAGCTGTTTAATCAAGTCAGAGCTCGTTGATGCTTTTTACAAAAGATATCATATTGATGACGTGGAAGATTTTGCGGGTACATATTTTCTGATCATTGGAGAGAAAAATACGTCTCAAAATGGTAAGCCTTACATTGCTGCTACTGGCCTTGAATGCGTAGCATTGCAAAAATAAACTTAACAAGCGCTTGCATCAGACACCAAACGCTGCGCGGCTTTTGTGTCATAGCTACGCTAAAACTTTAACTCAAAAGCCGCTTTGCATTCAGAGCCGCTGAAGCGAGCGTTAAGTTTACGAGGGTTCATAAGTAACGATGGATGATTTTTTTAAAACAAAGGTGGGATTTACCATCGGTCTTCTTGCTGCAGTATTTGCATTTAAGCCATTGGTCGACTCTAATTCCGATGTTGGTTTTAGCATATTTCAGGTGAAAATTACCATTGAATACGCATACATATTTCTAACCGCCTTTCTGGGGTTGGCTGTATATTTTATATCACTTCAATTTGCATCTTCTAAACATATCAAAGCTCTTGATGCGATAAGTGATGCCTGCTATTCCGTTGCATTAGCAACGCCCCCAGTGTTTCTAGCATTCTGGTTTATCACTATTACTTTAAGTTACATTGGTTCTTATGTAAGTCAAATCCCAGAATATGCAGTTAATTTTCTAGCCGGTGCACTTTCTAGCGTGTCAGCCAGTGTGATCTACTCATTTTTACAGAAGTCTATTAAGTCAAAATTCTTAGCGGCTGAGAAACAGCAGGAGCGAAAAGCCGACATAGAAATTCTTTCTCGGGCTAAGGAACTTTCGGACATTGGAATGTACGACATGTCTGTATTGGAATCGAGTAAAATTGTCGAGTCTGCTTTGAGGCGCTTACTTGATACAAGAGGCATTTCAGCAAAAAGAGGAAGTATGATAGAGCTGGTGCGACTGTCTGAAAAGCATAAGATATTGAGTAGTAAAGAAATCAGCTTCTTAAACGAAATTAGGCAAAAGCGGAATGAATCTGTCCACTCGATCGATTCCGTAAACAAAGACTCAGCAGAAAGAATCTTGCACATCTCTAGAGAGTTAATTGCAAAGCTTGACGCTGTATCATCTTCCTCTGGATATGAATGGCTTGAAAAAAACAGGGACAAGGTAGTTCAACTACTAAAAGGCGGTGATCTACAAAAATGTCGGCAAGCATTAAATATGCTCAAGGAAGCGTGGAGAAATAGAGATGGTGCTGTTTGGTTAGAATTAACAGAGTTTTTTGAGGTTGCGCTAACATCCAAACCGGAACTAATCGTTACTATGTTCGAAGATGATGAGGAGCTATTAGATAGTTGGTTAGAAAGAGCAGAGGTTCAATTATTTACGGACTTTATTGGTGGGGACAAAGAGCGGCTTGCTGAAGTTCGCTTGACCATTATTTCTCAACTAGAAAAGTACATATCTAGTACAGACAGCGAATCTAGAGGTCAACTAGCTAGGAAAATACTGTCAGTGATCGAAAAATCTAAGATCAGAGAAGTTGAATAAAAACTTAACAAACGAGTATGTCGTCAATCCTAAATTTTAGCGAGATTTTTATCCCACATCACGCCGTCTCTGAGCATCGAATTTAAGATCACTACCATCTTGCGCACACAGGTAACAATGGCGAATTTTCTCATCTCCGTTAGGCGTTATTGACTTTAACGCTTATATCAGTTTTCAATTAAAAATACTATGGAAAGTAATAATGAAATATAACAATCCCATCAACCCAAATTGTATAGATAACTTGCTGGGTGAACTATGGCTCAATGAGGACTCTTTAGTCTTAGACGTTGGTTGTGGTAATGGTGAATTAATTAAAAGCGTTTTAGAAAAGTTTAACTGTCGGGCGGTAGTCATTGAAATTGATGAAAGGGAGATTGCTAAAGCCAAGGAAAACTTGGAGCCTTATTTAGATAAAGTCACCTTTCATAATGCAGCATTCAAAGATGTGGAACTGCCTAGGGGCGTATTTGATGCGTGCTTTAGCTTAGGCTCTACTCATGCTTTTGGCGATGTTGGTGAAGCTTTAGACCATGCATTGTCTGACATGAAGGCTCTCATAGCATCTAATGGCGTAATTGTACTTGGGGATGCGTATTGGCGAAAAGAACCAGATAGAGAGTACTTACTCGCAACAGGTATTGACCCGATAGAGTTACGCTCAAACCTTCAAAACATAGAAGCAGGAAATCAACTAGGCCTTGAATGCGCTTATGTCGTCCATTCTTCTTATCAAGATTGGGATACGTTTGAAAGCTCGTTTTGGCTAGCTGCTGAACGCGAGTTGTTGCTAGACCCTGAAAATATCGAGCTATTGGATAAAGTAAAAACGAGACGACATTGGAAAGATGCGTATTTGAGGTGGGGGCGAGAAACAATGGGGTTTGCTCTATACCTATTCATTCACGCTACACCCCAAAGCATCTAAAAAATGAGTCTGAGGCTCTCCCAGTCTGAATAACGCTGTGAGCCTGGCACACTTAGCGCTATGGAGGGTATAACAATATGAGACCGAGTAGATTCAATTTCTCTGCGTTGCTCGTTGGGGCGATGGCCCCCGGTGTCAGGATAGTTGTCCAGATATTGAATCGCCCTAAAATCCAGCTATGGAGGGCTAATGGAGGACACTATGCCGAGATATTCCGAAGAAAGA
>NZ_MUFR01000079.1:0-3619 GCF_001996185.1 Salinivibrio costicola subsp. alcaliphilus | reverse complement strand
CCTAACGATGACAACAAACCTATCCAAAAATCTGGTCTCTTCAGTAGAATACACCGCCATGGTTCTTGATTGGTGGACAATGCGGTGGGATATAAACTCATTAGACTGACTGAACTTATGGCGTATGAGTTTGGGCAAGTAGAGGGCGATATTGAGGCGCTGAATGAGCGAGACCTTGGTAATGTAATGCCTGATGGGGTGAGCTTTTCACAATTTAAAGAAAAGCTTGATAGCGGTGAATTTGCACTGTTGACTGATATCCCAGTGCGGCCAGCGATGGTACATGATAATACGAATAAGGTTTGGACCCTCTCGCCAGATACTGAAACGACCCTCTCACCACAAGCCCGTTCAGCACTTGCCGCCAGAGCTAATCAATCTGGCAGTGTGGCCGGTGGAGCGAGTGGCTCCGGTGGCGTTAGCCATAGTGCGCATGCCGCAACCAATATCGAAGACACCTATGTGCCTGAGCCGGTAAAACCTGACCGCTCAAATGAGCCGCCAGCGCGCAAATACGAATACTGTTTCGAAATCGCCAGCTCAGTCAAAACATTTCGTAAAACGGTAGGTTGCGCTTTTCTATTAGCCAAAACACAACAAGAAGGCGTGATTGGTGATTGGCAAACCGCGCGCACTGAACACGGCACCAAGTACACCACTTATACCGCATTCAACGAGCCCAAAAAGCTCGTTGCCAAAATAGCATCAGCGTTAATGGGCATCAGCGTACCTGAGCCCGTGCAGGTCAAGCCGATTGGCTCAGGTATCATCCAAGAAGCCTTTATTCCTGTAACACCTTCTGTTCAACTCGGCGAGCGACTGGGCCTACCCACCGAAGGCTATTACTACCATTTTTACCAAAAGCGCTTGGTGCAGGAGTACAAGCTGCTGGGTGATGGTAAGTGGCAGTTTTACGCCACGCGCTCTAGACATGACAAGCTCAACCAGGCGCAAGGTTTTAATCGTTATCAAAGCGCTATTCTGGTGTACTGGAAGATTGGCGGCAAAGAAGTCGAAGACCAACATCTTGTCTATCTTAAAGCACCGCTCACGCGTGACTTGCTTGATAATCTAGACGATGAATGGCTGGAAGAAAACGGCATTAAACTGTCTATCAATGAATTACTTGCCGCGCCCAAGCAAGCTATCGCCAAACGAGATGAACCTTCATCTGAAAAAGAGACCGATAAACGTGATGAATCAAAACAGCCGACAACCCACACGGTCAAAACCGATCCGGCTACCCGACAACGTGAATCATGGCCCGCCATTGCCGAACAACATGGCTTATCCGCCAAGCAGCTATTGGATTTGAACCCGCAGTATGACGCCGATCCAATGTCGTTGAAGGCAGGAGATACGCTGACTGTTAAACAAGTAGAGGCCCAGCAAGTATCTTCAGAGGTCGCAACAGAGTTGCCGCCATTATCGCCTTGCACATACAGTTGCGCGCCGAATACGCACTATGAGCATTCTGACGCTTTTATAGCGAGCACACCCTTTAAGGCAATTAATAAAGACAGACTGCTCGAAAAAGAATTGCCAGTTGCAAATCTAACCACGATCACTACTGTAGCTAAAGCGACTGACTACGGAAAAGCAGCAATACTCACGCTGCCTGCCAGTGGAGCGGCGACTAATCTCGGTGTCATCAGCACCAATACGGGCAAGACCATGGGAGCATGGTCGCTTTCCGGCGAGGCATTAGCCGGATTTGGGCGTATGGGAGGCTTTCTAGTCGCGGCATTGTGGCCGTCTCAGCTAGGGGACGGCACGCTCGACGGACACCCCGAACTGAGTGGTGTTGATGCCATCACGATGCGTGTGCGTTTCAATATGTACACCGATGAAAATGGCAAACAGCAAGTCGTTGGTATAAAAACCGGTGAAGGTAGTCCATATGGAGAGCGCGTGACAAAGCGTGAGGCTCGCCAAAGTGATCAGAACTTTGTTGCGGAACTGGATGATGGTATCACCATCACATGGACTCCAGATGGCTCGACAGACGTTCTAACACCCGATACGGTATTACCTGAGAATGATCAGCTAGATGTGCATAATATCTGGGTCCGGCCGATAGAAGAGCACGAGCAGGAGCTTGGGACGCCATTATATCCCGAGGAAGATCTTGCTGAGTACTTAGTGACATTCCCTGCTGATGCTGGTTTGCCGCCGCTTTACTTGGTTTTCCGCAAAACGGCGCGTGATGAATCAGGCGTAGTGACAGGGAACGGAGAAGATATCACCGGAAGGTGGCTGGAGAAAGCGAGCGAAGATTTAGGGGCACCTATCCCGTCTCAGATTGCGGATAAACTCAGAGGAAAAGAGTTTAGTAGCTTTGATGCTTTCTGAGAGGAATTTTGGATCGAAGTAGGAAAGAATTCTAGGTTGCTGTCTCAATTTAGTCGAGCAAACCAGAGACTGCTCAAACGAGGTAGAGCTCCGTTTTCAACTCCAGGCGAACAAATTGGCGGAAGACAGCGATATGAGATTCATCACATAGAAGAAATTCAACATGGCGGTGAAGTCTATAATATAGACAATTTAAGTGTCATGACACCTAAACGACATATTGATACACATAAACGGGGCTAGTTATGGAGCTAAAAGACCAATTACAAGACTATACCGAAGAAGAGTTCTATCGGTTTCTTGAGGATTTTTTTGAGGATACGGACACAAATGACTTGTCGGACGAGGAATATGATAAGCATATATCTAAACTTGCGGAACATTTTACTCGTCTTGTAGAACATCCTGATGGAAATGGACTTATATTTCATCCGAGCGAGGATCGAGAAGACTCTCCGAATGGTATTATTAGTGAAATAAAAGCATGGTATCAAAAGCAAGGGAAGATTTGTTTTAAAAATCAGAAGAGATAAAGCAAGAAAGCGGAACTTATTTTAATTACTTCATGTTAACGAAATTCAATATGGTGGCGAAGTATATGATGTTGATAACCTTCGGGTAAATACACCTCGTAACCATATTAATATACATAAGAGGTAAGATAATGAAAAATTCAATAGTAGATTACACAGAAGAGGACTGTCTGAAGCTTGTTGAACAAATTTTTGTGGAGAATGTTGCTGAAACGGATGATGTTCTCGATGAATTGCTAGAGCATTTTGAGCTTATCACCGAACATCCTGATGGTTCTGATCTTATTTATTATCCAGAAAAAGAAGAAGACGCGACACCAGAGAACATTGTAAGAATTGTCAAGGAATGGCGTCAATCTCAAGGGCTGCCATGCTTCAAGGACTAGCCTTGAGCGCAGGTCATTTTCTGCGAGGATGAGAGATGGCACAATCCCTAGTAAATTTCATCGATGCCAAAATTTAGACATTGATGGTGCCATTGGCGTAGGTGACACAAGCCCCGGCACGATGATGGGTATGTGCACATTGCCAAGGGGCGCCTGTCACGATCGGGGCCAATTTTAACGCAGATGCCAAATTTGACCTTGATGTCGGAGGCGCGCTTTGACTTGGGTGTTCATGATTCACATCGCTCCGGCGCTTGTCCGACCTTGTATCTCTCCTGGAGTTGAGGTTAGCTACCTCTGTTCCGGTGAGTTTGGTGATGCTGAGTCCGACCTTAGCACCTGATGCTG
>NZ_MUFR01000078.1:0-3649 GCF_001996185.1 Salinivibrio costicola subsp. alcaliphilus | reverse complement strand
ATTAAATGTTTATAGGAGCGATTATGCCAACGCCATGTTATATCTCGATTGAAGGTGAAACCCAGGGACTGATTACTGCCGGTGCGTGTACCGCTGACTCTATTGGTGATTCTTTCGTCGAAGGTCATGAAGATGAAATGCTGGTTCAGCAGTTTGACCACAATGTAACCGTCCCCACCGACCCACAGTCAGGCCAGCCTTCTGGCCAACGTGTTCACAAGCCATTCAAATTCACTGTTGCGCTCAACAAAGCGGTGCCGCTGCTTTATAACGCGCTGTCTTCAGGTGAAAAAATGTCTACCGTTGAGCTGAAGTGGTACCGCACCTCGATTGAGGGCAAACAAGAAAACTTCTTTACCACTAAGCTAGAAAGCGCCTCTATCGTAGACATCCATTGCGAAATGCCACACTGCCAAGACCCTGCCAAGTCTGATTTCACCCAGAACCTTACGGTCTCTATGTCATACCGTAAAGTTATCTGGGAGCACGTTAACGCGGGCACATCTGGCTCAGACGACTGGCGCAAGCCTATCGAAGCCTAACCCTCGCCTTGATGAGGAAACCGCAGCCTGCCTATTGGGCGGGCTGCACCGCGTTCAGCCATGTGCGCATTGAGAGTATCGACTTGTTTCGACAGAAAGGAAGGTAAGTGATGGCAACACTTCATTATACATTCAGTATTAAAGGCCTAGCGGATGAATGCTTTGTCGTGAGAGGATTTGAGGGCCAAGAAGTCCTTTCGGATGATAACCGCGTTGATGGAGGATGCCACGGCTTTCGCTACGATATTGAGCTGGCAAGCCGACATACCGACCTAAAACCGGAGCAAGTCATTGATGCAACGGCAGTACTCACCCTATACCGCAATGGTGAGGTGGCGCAGCGCTGTCATGGTGTTGTAAAGCGCTTCACTCAAGGCGATATTGGTCACCACCATACCTTTTACTCGCTCACCTTGGTCCCAGCCCTCGAGCGACTCGCGCTTCGTCATAACAGCCGTATTTTTCAACATAAGACGGTACAAGACATCATTGCTGAGCTGCTGCTGGAAATGGGGGTGGAAGACCACCAATTCTCACTGTCTCGCAAGCTTGAAGAGCGTGAGTTCTGTGTTCAGTATCGTGAGACGGATTTAGCCTTTATTGAGCGTCTTGCCGCCGAAGAAGGCTTGGTCTACTACTTTGCGCATAGCCAAGACAAGCACATGCTCATCTTTTGTGATGACAACAGCGCACTGACCGCCCTCGAAGCCCCGATCATTTACAATAGCACCGCGGGAGGCGAAGCCGATACGCCTTATGTTTGGTCTTTCGCCAAGCAAACTCAAACCGCGGTCTCTGATGTATACCTCAAAGACTATAGCTTCAAAAAGCCTGCCTATAGCTTTATGCAACAACAAGTCGGTGATGATATGGCTTACCAGCGGCAAACTTATCAACACTTTGATGCGCCAGGCCGTTATAAAGATGATGCCAATGGTCGCGCCTTTAGCCAAGCAAGGCTCGATTATTTACGCCGCGATGCGCGCCTGGCAACCGGGCAAAGCAATCAACCGTTGCTGCGTGCAGGTACTAAGTTCACACTCAGTGAACACTTAGCCGATGAGATGAACGCCGATTGGTTGGTGGTCTCTATCACGCGCAAGGGCGAGCAACCTCAAGCACTAGAAGAGGCCGGCAGCGCAGGGCAAACCACCTATTCTAACCAATTTAAAGTCGTGCCTGCCTCCACGCCTTGGCGGGCGACGCCACAGCCTAAACCTCAGGTGGATGGGCCAATGATGGCGACCGTTGTTGGACCGGAAGGCGAAGAAATCTTCTGTGATGAACATGGTCGAGTGAAGGTGCATTTCCCTTGGGACAGGGAGTCAGAAAGAGACGAACATAGCTCGTGCTGGGTGCGCGTGTCGCAAGGCTGGGCCGGGGCGCAGTACGGCTTTATGGCCATCCCGCGTATTGGCCATGAAGTGATTGTGTCGTTCTTAAATGGCGATCCCGACCAGCCCATTATTACCGGGCGGACTTATCACGCCACCAACACCCCGCCGTATCCACTCCCTGAGTTTAAAACCAAAACGGTATGGCGCAGTGACAGCCACCAAGGCGAAGGCTACAACGAGCTCAGTTTTGAAGACCAAGCCGACAGTGAGCGAGTGTACCTAAAAGCACAAAAAGACAATCAAGTCGATGTCGGAAACTCACAGCAGATCCGCGTTAATTATGACCACAAGCTCGACATTGGTCATGATGAAAACCACGTGGTTGCCAACGATCGCACGTTAACCGTAGAAGGGTCACAATCGCATGCCACGAAAGGCAATCACGTGAGTGAAGTCAACGGTGATAAGCATGAAAAGGTCGACGGGGATTGGGCAGCCAAAGTCGCGAGTGCGATTGGCTTTAATGCTGACGGCGACATCACCATTAAAAGCGGCGCCAAAATCACCCTGCAAGTGGGCGGCAGTTTTGTGGTGATTGATAGCAGTGGCGTGGCCATTGATGGGGCCAAAATCCTGATCAAGTCAGGCGGCTCACCAGGCGGGATCCCTTTGCCTTCCAGTCCGGCAACCCTCAGCGCCGCGGCCGCAGAAGGCAGTGCGTTTGTTGCGAATTGTCCGCCAAGTGAGGGCTAAGCCATGAGCGAATACCGTTATGCAGTGGTAGACCGTGCGGTGGTGCCCCACATCCTCTCCTTAGCTGACGACCATGAGGCCGCGTCGTGGTGTGTCTTTCTGCCTCCGGTGGATGACGCCTTTGCCCAAGTTGCCCCTTATTTGGTCGAGTTACCCCCAGCGCTTGAGGACGACCTGCAAGCGCGCCGTGAGCCGTGGGGATTTATCTTTACCACCGAGCAGCCGGCGAAGGTTGTGCTCAATCACCTAAGAGCCTTGCTCTCGGTGTACAAAGAAGGCAATCCGGCTCCCGTTTTCTGTCGCTACTACGATCCGCGTATCATCTGGGCGCTGTTAGATGCATGCAAGGTGGCGCAACAGTACTATGTGTTTGGTCCCATGACAGCGATACAAACCGGGTACCCACAGGCGCGTGAGATGGCGCTCACGCCCATTAAAGTGCATCGCCCGCTGACCGAGTTGGTGTTATCTGACACGCAATATCAAGCAGTGCTCGACCAGTGCATGGTTAACCTCAAGCAAGATGTGCAAGAGATATTACAGGCGCTGCCCACACCTGCCTCAGACGATGACCCAGACAGAGGCGTATTCGCCGATACCCTAGTGACGCAATTAACCCAATGGGGCGTCACCGTCGTGACCGATATCAAAACCATCGCGTCCTTGTGTGTCTCACACAAGGTTCCAGATTGGGAGGCCTTGCCCGCCGCATGGCATGCCGAGCTCTCTCATTCCCAACGACCTGGCAGCTACCGCGTGAAAACATTGGTAGCCAAATTAGGAGGCCAACATGAGCTGTAATCATCCCCCCGGCGAGGCGTGTCATTGCAATCGCACCGAGCCCTGCCTGATTGGTTATGCGGTGACCGCGGGCGATAGCACACAACAATATCGTGGTGGCGAAGTGATTGGCGAGCCGGTTGTTGTGATTGATGAAGGCGAGGGCGCAGAGGTTGACATTACCCTTGAAGGCAGTTGCCAAGACGCAAAACCGACTTGCCCGAACGGCTATGTGAC
>NZ_MUFR01000077.1:0-4504 GCF_001996185.1 Salinivibrio costicola subsp. alcaliphilus | reverse complement strand
CCAAGCATCCTGAGCGTTGGGCTAAAGAAACGCGTGACTGGACACCTGTTAGTTCAGTAACACTCAATCCAAGCAGCTCAGAAGACAATCAACGAGGCGATCAAAAAAGCGCCGCTTAATTAGGAAATCTGGTCAACTACCTTGAAATCTACCGATCCCAGGCCTTTATAAAAGCAGGACCCCACATTTTTGAAAAATGCTCTCGACTAATAAGCCCTGACATAGCCATATAGGATAATCGTTGCATCACAATACTGACACGATACGCTGCATCAACGGTTTCTTTAGACCAAGCGACCTCATGGTCTTCGCTCCCTAGCTCTCCGTTTGAATAGTCGCCTGCATTATGAAGCAATGATAGGTCTAACTTGATCTTTGACATTTCATCCATTGCCCAAAGCAGCAGGGTACTGTCCCTATTTTTTACTTCCTCTTTAATGGTGCGGTAAGCAAAAATTACCGACACGAGTAAGAAAAAATTGATGAGAAGCATCAGGATTGATGTAATTGCTGAAACACCAGACCAATCCAGCGGGTTTAATGCTACCTTAACCGATTCCATCTAACCTCCAAGCTAGAAATACACATAACTAACAAACAAGCGGCGTCACTCATTGGTGTTGCACCCGTGACAAAAGAAAGTGGACGTTATAAAAGCAAACGAGTGATCCAAGGTGGACGTGCTCAAGTTCGTACCGTGTTGTATATGGCGATGATGTCTGCGATGCAATGTAATCCTGTTTCTAAAGCCACGTATACCCGATTAGTCGCCGCTAAAAAGCCGAAAAAAGTCACCATTATTGCCTGTGTGCGCAAGATGGTAGTGATCTTAAATTCGATGCTCACAGACATAAAAATCTCGCTAAAATTTAGTGATTGACGACATACTGGTTTGTTGTGCGCCACTTGCGATTACCTCAAATTAATACCATAATTAGGTACTATTTGGTATTAGGAGATTGCAATGGCTAAAAATACTAGCATCACTCTCGGCGAACACTTTGATAGCTTCATCAGTAACCAAATCCAAAGTGGACGCTATGGCTCAGCAAGTGAAGTAATTCGTTCCGCTCTGCGTTTACTCGAAACACAAGAAACGAAAATAAACACTTTACGACAACTACTCGTTGAAGGCGAAGAAAGTGGTATGGCTGATTATGACCTCGATTCGTTTATCAGTGAACTAGATAGCGAAGAGGGAAAATGAAACCATTTCAACTAACTAACAAGGCAAAGTCTGATTTAAAAGACATTGCCTTGTTTTCCTCCCGCAGGTGGGGCCGCGAGCAACGTAATATTTACCTCAAACAATTCGATGAATCATTTTGGCTACTCGCTGAAAATCCTGATATTGGTAAAACTTGTGATGAAATCAGAGATGGCTACCGAAAATTTCCACAAGGAAGCCATGTTATTTTTTATCAACAAATTGGTAGCCAAAACATCCAGATCATCAGAATCTTGCATAAGAGTATAGATGTGAACCCAATTTTTGGCGTATAACGCCTATGTTTCTTCCTACTCTGCCAATCAGCAGTATCTTTATCCGCACGCCCGACAAAGATATCATCGACATCAGTGACCATCAGGTGACCTTCCGGTACACCGACAGCCAGACAAATCAATCGGCGATCCGCTCGTTACCTACCAATCAGTTCCTGATGTTAATACTTCAGCATGTCTTACCCAAAGGGCTACAACGCGTGCGTGACTATGGCTTATTGCATGGTAGCGCCAAACACAAGCGATACCATATTCAACGTATGTTGCTTCACATGGCACACCAGACCTTGCCCGTTGAGACGGCCCCTGAGCAGCATACGACACGATGCTGTCCTACATGCGGGGAGCGGCTCATGGTCTGCGTGGGCGTGACACGACCGAGGTAGCCGAAAGGCGAACAGAATAAGGAGAATGGCGTTCACTTAAACACAGGAGAGCAAACCGACAAAATCGACATCGTTAACGTAACGTATTGAAGTGATGTCTTACCTGCTCACTTCTTGGCTGCGATCGCGCTGAAAAAAGTGCCAGACGCAGCGCCTACCTATGCGCATTCGAGCTATTTACTTAATAAAGCAACGGGCTTGTTCAACACCCAAATGAAGTGTCGGCTGCGCGAAACTTATTCTTATTTGTTATGACTATTTGCCAAATTTATCTTCGATCTCTTCAAGCTGGGACATAAGAGCATCGTAATAGTCACTAAATGCAGTATTTAAACGAGGTAAGTCTGTACTAGAAAGCTCATTTTCTTCCATGTGCCACTTAATTTCTAGCCACGTATGTTTGAAATGTGAGGCGTTGTTTGCCCAAAGAAACTGATTTTTAACTACAACTTGGTCCAACTGATGAAATTCATTGCTTAGTTCATCGAAATCATATTCTAACTTCTTAAGTTTAGTTTCCAGATCTGACTTACGTGATTCTGATGGGTTTTGGAGAAAAGCATAATTTGCAATATACCAATCCATTTCACTCGCATGAACTTTTCGTATAGCGACTTTAGCAGACCATATAATATCCAAGTATTTCCCACATTTAAGCTGGTTAACCCAGCTATCGACACCAACAGCCGCTGCTGCTGCCGCAACTATAGTTCCAAGCCCAGAAAGAAAACTACCGAAAGAACCCAAATCACTTATCAATGAAGAAAAACCAACTTTATCTTCTACGTATAAGTGAGCAAATGCGAATAAACCACATAATCCGAAACCTGCGCATAGAAAAACAAAGCCATATTTAACGAACAATTTCAATTTATTACCTTATAGTCATAACGCCCAATTAAGTTGTGAGCAACGCTGCCACCTTACTCAAACACTCCACCGGAAACACCAAACTGATTGAAACCGAAAGCGCCGAGCGTTGCGAATCAGCTTGAATTGCTTGTTAGCCTTACTGTGTCAACGTAGCGATTAAGCCCGCCCCTCCGATAATACATGAAAGTGCAGCCCATAAAGTTGCTGGATGATATTTCCATAAATAACGGAAAGTACTGCTGTACTTCAACGCAAATTTATAGCCACGGGGTGTAAAGTTAAAAACCACGCAATCATCACTCTTAAGCAGGTCATTTTTGACAAAACCATTCAAAACAGTGCCTAAAACAGTTTGTTCAGTCTCCGCTAAGTTATGCTTGTCCTTAATCGTATTGATTAGTTCAACTAATTCTTCGCTAAGCTCTAGATACAGGTGGTGAGGGGTAAATGGATAGCTGTTTAAAGCACTATCATCCTTATGCCGAGAGTCATAGTTACTAAATAGAAACTTCAATATTGGCTTCGCATGCTCATGACTAACATTTACCGAATTTTTCTTTTTTGCCAAACTACAATCCTCCTTGTAAGGCTAACGCCCTGCTAATTGGTTAACAAACATAACCACTTATCCTAGATTTACTACCGTAAACGCTAAGCCTGAGCAAACCAAAATTGCCGAACGTTTGTTAATCCTGTTGAGCAGTTTGTTAGCCATTTTTTCGCCAATCATTCATTATTTGAAATAGAGCATATTGCTTAGCTAGTTTAAAAGAAGCCTCACTTGAATTAGGAGCAAAGAAAGAAATAGGCTCTCTTATTGAAACAACGAAGCACAAAAACTCGATTGAACCTATAGCTTTGTAAAAATTAATAGGTTCGCCATAGTCATAATCAGAAAATGCACCGTGTAATATGCCATGGCGATTAGTTTTATCTCCATGAGGATACCGAGCTGAATTAACGTATAGATTATTATTCGTAAAATGAACGAATGAATCTAGCATTGCTACAATTTCATCCACGGCACCAAGTTGATTTGCAATTACGTCTTCTTTAGAGTGTTCAGCTACTGCTACGAAAACATTTTTGACATACTTTTCGGATATATCTTTAGATTCTAGTATTTTCCGACCCACACCTTCAATTACCGGAATAAGACCGGATACAGCAACATGATGTAACCCTAAGAAGTGAGCATCAATTGCTTCAGCGATAATGAGCTTATAATCAGAGATATGAGGAACAATAGGATAACGATGCTTCACCATTGCAGCCAGATGATCGTGGGTGTATATACGGCTAAGTAGTGACTCTAAATTTGAATCATTGTTTTTGGAGATATCTTCCGCAATTTTACCTAAGTACCCCATTTGGACATAGGGAGGGACAAACCATCCTGCTTTATTAAATAGTTCTTTATAACACGGAAAACGCATGAACATCCGCGTCACGAAAGGCTTCCCAGCACGGTCGCCAAGTACTCTTGATCCATCGCACACATCATTCGCTTGCGTTGAATGCCGGCTTTGAAACTCTTCTCTTGCTTTAATAAATTCAAAACCATTTGCCTTATTCGTGCAAAAACTTCCGCTCGGTCATCTACCCTAATTCGACATGCATCTTCTTTTAATCCAACATCGAGCTGCCAGTGCATTGATTCAATTAACCAGTGCGAGCGAGTGGCATCATGAAGCTCTTTCGCTGTCAGTGCTTTTGAACTTATATAATAGCGCACAGAAATA
>NZ_MUFR01000076.1:0-4521 GCF_001996185.1 Salinivibrio costicola subsp. alcaliphilus | reverse complement strand
AGTAACACTCAATCCAAGCAGCTCAGAAGACAATCAACGAGGCGGTCAAAAAAGCGCCGCTTAATTAGGAAATCTGGTCAACTACCTTGAAATCTACCGATGGCAACATTTGTGGGGATTGGCGTGGCGCGGTTCGCCTACACACCAATTATTCCTGCACTCGTAGAAGCCAACTGGTTTACGGCCACGGAAGCGGCATACTTGGGGGCCGCGAATCTGCTCGGCTATCTCGGTGGAGCGATTGGCGCGCACATCCTCTCTGAACGATACAAACTCCGTTATGTGCTTGGGGGCGCTTATATCGCAGTCGCGTTAAGCTTCTTTCTTTGTCTGAGCCCGATCGGCTTCGTGTGGTTCTTTATCTGGCGATTTGTGTCTGGTTTTGCCGGTGCAACCTTGATGGTGGTCGGTCCCTCTCTGGCACTCTCAAGTACGCCTGCTTCGCAACGACCAGCTACTGGAGCGATGGTTTTTACCGGTATCGGAATTGGGGCTTTTTTGTCGGCCACCGCGCTTCCGTTATTGTTAAATGTAGGGCTTGTTTTAGCCTGGGTTGGGCTCGGGGTACTTGCTGTTGCAGCTGGTCTTATCGCCGATAGGGCGCTCGCAGGCTTGAAATCATTACCAGCTATTCCCCATTCAGGTAATGGGTCAGAGGGCTTAACCGCTGCACAGAAATGGAGCATCGGAATCGTCATGGCGGCGTATGCGATGGACGGAGTCGGCTTTGTTCCCCATACGGTTTTCTGGGTAGATTATCTTGCACGTGAAGTCGGTATGGGGCAGACCATCGCGAGTTTCCAATGGGCTGTTCTGGGTGTCGGTGCTGTTTTCGGGCCTTTCATTGTCGGGATGGCGGCTAAAAAGCTCGGTTGGCACGGGGCTCTGCTGTCAGGGTTTCTGGCAAAGTCCATCGCGACGGCATTACCGGTTATATCGGTATCGATGGCCAGTATCACGGTTTCATCCTTTGTCGTTGGAGCCATGATCCCCGGCATTGTTGCGCTCACAGCAGGGCGGCTTTCAGAGATTATGGGGCCTGCTGGTCATAAAAAGATATGGGGTATGGCGACCGCCATGTTCGCTGCATTTCAAGCAGCAGGCGGGTACGCTTTGGCATTCGTCTACGCGTCGCTTGGTAGCTACGAACCTTTATTCAGCATTGGTGCCGTTATTCTGGCGAGCGGCGTCCTCTTGCTATCAACCCGATATCTTATCGTTCGAAAAGCCACACAGATGGAGAAAAATTGATATGGAACTGTATCTGAACACGACATCGCCTTATGCAAGAGTTGTCCGAATCTGCGCGAT
This sequence comes from Salinivibrio costicola subsp. alcaliphilus, assembly GCF_001996185.1. Taxonomy (NCBI): domain Bacteria; kingdom Pseudomonadati; phylum Pseudomonadota; class Gammaproteobacteria; order Vibrionales; family Vibrionaceae; genus Salinivibrio; species Salinivibrio costicola. The sequence continues at coordinate 3,210 of NZ_MUFR01000076.1, read as the reverse complement.
TGAAAAGCAGTTGGATGATGTGAAGCTCATCTGGGTAGATCCTTGGGCGGATGACAATGCGTTGCTCACCGCCAATCCGAACGGAAAAATTCCCGTGCTTGTAACGGATAGGGGAGAGACTTTATCAGAATCCCTTCTCATCGCGTCATACTTGGACGGGCTTTCTTCGACGAACAGCTTGCTTGGTGCACCCAACTACACTGATGTCTTTGCTCTCTCGGGGTTGAGTCAGGGCCTTACCGATGCAGCTTTTATGACGGTTATTAATCGGAAGCACTTTGGGAAAGAGAGCGATAGTACAGTACTCGGAGTTCGTCGACAGAATGCCATTGTCAGGTGCCTTCAGACGCTGGAGGATAGGGTGAATACTGACGTTATGCAGTCCGACATTAACCTTGGCCAGATTGTTACTGGCGTTGCGCTGAGCTATATCGATTTTCGATTACCGGAGCTGCAATGGGGTGAAAGCCAGCCACTCCTCGCTGACTGGTTAACGAGGTTTTTAGAGCGTGCAAGTGTCAAAGAAACGGCCTTTACCTAGCCCCTAGAAAGAACGTTTTTCGTGAATATCAATAGTGATCTAAGCCGTGAATTTTTAATATAGTAATGAGCGTGACCGCGGATTCAACCGCGAAGTGCAACACTTTCGTCTGCAGCCTGACATAACTTGTTAAAGATTACGCTAGGCTGCCTAAAACCAAGACATTTTCTTGGTCGAGCATTCACCACAGCTTGCATCACCTCTTCTTCAGTGATTTCACGCAGGTCTGTGCCCTTGGGAATATACTGCCTGAGCAGCCCGTTACTGTTTTCGTTTAAACCTCGCTCCCAGGATGAATAAGGGTGAGCAAAGTAAATCTCTGTCTCTAATGCCTCGGCTATTGCCTTGTGTCCGACAAATTCTGAACCATTATCCGCGGTGATTGTGTGCACATGCTCGGCGTACGGTCGAAGTAGCTCAATGGTAGCATCACGGACAGCATCAGCGCTTTTGCTGCTCACCTTTTTTACCAAGTAAAAACGACTGGTTCGTTCAGCAATGGTGACAAGGGCGCTTGTGCCATGTTTGCCCAAAACAGTATCGATTTCCCAGTCACCAAAACGCTCACGCGTATCAACAATGGCTGGTCGCTCATCGATAGAGACGGGGTCTGGTATCACACAGCGCTTGCTTGTTTTGCCCTTACGATAGCGTTTGTGCCCTTGGCGCAATGACGTATACAGTTTGCCGCCAGCCGCTTTATCCGTTGCCACATATTGATAAATCCATTCATGGCTGACAGGCATGCCCAACCGCGTGCTCACATGGCTAATCTGCTCTGGGCTCCAATCAACGTTCAGGCAGAGTTTAACAAAATCGATTGTCATCGAAGGTATGCGCCTTTTGCCGGCATGTATACGTCGACTTGTCGCTAGCTGCTGAGCTTGATCGGGCTCGTAACGGCCGTCCGGTAATCGGTTCCTACTTAGCTCTCTCGAGATTGTTGATTTTGACTTACAAAGGGTTTCGGCAATGACTGTTTGTGAACAGCCACGGGCCAAAAGGACAGAAATCTGGTATCGTTGTCCTTCGGTCAACTGCTGGTAACTCATGGTAATCACGTTTTGATTTTGGCGATGAGAAGCGTACCACTATCAGCAGTTGACTTCCTCTCGCCAGTTTAACCATGAGTGTTGCACTTATTATCTGAATTCAGGGGTATCAAAACAGAAGCGTTGTCTCATGAATACTAGCTTCTTGGAGAAGGTCTTAGCCGCAGGCATACCAGCGATGGTTGAAAAATAAACACTCATGCGCTCGCCCTGCGCTAAAAAAGAATGAGTAAATATAGCTACCTCCGGTATTAAAAGTCCACCTCAGTGTGGAATATATTCAAGAGAGTAACCCTGTCATTCGTTATACATTTAGATAGAGTAGTACTAATGAAGTTTAAAATAGCAGATAAAAGAACAAGAAATTTGTATATAGGGCCGCTTAGTGTTTTTATGTTTTGGCCTTCTTTGATATTTTTTGGTTCATGGTTTATGGGTGATGTAATTAGTCTTGAGTATCTCCTTTATGTTTGCCTTTTTTGCTCTGTTCCTGCGCTATTAAACTATAAAGGAAGATGCGATTTTAAAAACTACGCTGAAAATCATACCATTGAAGTTTCAGACAAGGGATTGATTTCTTATGAGCCTGACACACAAGAAATCATGGAGTGGGAAAGCGTTAAAACGATCAAGGTTAAGCGTTCAAAGGGAAAGGTAAAATCTATAAAAATCTTTGGTAACCATGGGTTAACGGCTGATTTGTCAAGATACGAAGATTTAGATAGGCTCTATGATGAACTGAAAAATGTGATAGAGGCAGGGCGTTGGAGATAGGTGTATAGTGGGTTAATTGGACTCCCGCTCTAAACAAACTACTCTTTAGCTGACTGATTAGTAGCGGGGATAACAAGAGTCGCAATACGATTGTCGGGTTTTATTTAGCTACCGAAACTGCTGATTATTCTTTGGTTTTGATCGTATTATTGCCCGAGGTATTATCTCTACGGCTATTCATTGCTATTCTGAAATTCAGGGTATTGCTCAAGGAACGCAATCATATCGAAAGGCATAACTGTTGATTGTCGGTTGTACCATTTTACAAGCGATTTTACGTTGAGTGCATCAAATTCATGCTTAAAGTCGTCACTGCGATATACATTCGATAGCTCGAGCCACTCGTCTAAGTACTGTGTATCTTTCGATTCAGAAGTATATGCTAACAATGCAGAGTTGTAGGAGGATAGCTCTTTTCCCCAGCAATCAATTTCTGCTAGATGTTTAATATAACCAGTTGCTGCTACTTTTTCGCTTCGACTAAGATTAACAAACCAGCTTTCCTTGATTGGCTCTAATGGTTGACGATTTTTACGGCAATTACTTGCTTTTTCTTCTAGTGCAGAATAAGTGCGATCCATTTCGGACTTTAAAAATTCTTCCCATGTAAGGGCATGGCCTACAATAGGAAGGCTTATCAGTAAAAGTAAGGTGGCTTTTCTACAGAGCATTAGAAACACATCTCCAAAATTCGTAATCTTTTCCTGTTGCATTTAGTGCTGTCATATCAGCGTGATCTTGCAGTCTACCCGAGTTTCCGCACCTAATTTAGGAATAAACCGCTTCGTATAACTGACCCAACAATTTCAGCAATCGTCGTTGATGCTCTCGTACACCGGTAAT
>NZ_MUFR01000075.1:0-5268 GCF_001996185.1 Salinivibrio costicola subsp. alcaliphilus | reverse complement strand
GTTCAAGCTTCTGCTGTTTGGTTAAAGTCACTTTCATAGGTAGGAATCATGATCCTGTTTCTACGTAAAATCAAGCATCTTCAATGATCACGGGTATACGCAATAAATATGCTAGCTGCGCGATAAATATGTTAGCTGCGCGATAAACATGTTACCTACGCGATAAACGAGGGGGCGTTATAACCCACTTATCTTGTAAGCGTAGTGGGCAAGACTATAAACGATCAATTTTTTAACACTATCTTGGCATGCAAACTACATTTACCCCATGACAACTGAGTTGAGACAAGTAACGGCTGCAAACATAAACAAGACACCTGCATTTATACGCCACAATGTGGGCTTAATTCGCTTCATTAAGTGCCAAATTTGCGCAGCGAGAGCCAACAAACCAAACCCAGCTCCGGCAACAAACGCATTAATCTGGCTAGGTGCGATATCTGAATGACTTAACGCCGCTACGCTTGCGACAAACACCATCAGTCCCATAAACGCCATCACACTTGCCAGTGGTAATAACGTGTCAAAAGCCTGCAAACGTGAACGCGCACGCACTAATAGACCATGCCCCAAGCTTGTACCAAGTAACACCAGCTGTAATATCCCGGCGACAACCAGTAGCCCACCCTCAGCCATCAGTATGGTAATCCATGTAACAACGCCCAATAAATTTGCGATGTACAACAAAGGAATGGGACCTGAACGACGTGTTTTGCCCGTTTTTGATCGAAACGCAAATATCCCTAATGTTAAGAAGGGTAAGATGGCGAAAAAACTAGATGGAACCAAGATCAACCAAGCAAAAGTCGGCACCCAAAAAGCATGATGAAAACGCCCTCGCTGGCCGGGGCAAATATCGCCCTTCAAAAGGGCTAACGACAACACGAGTTGTGCCCCCAAAACAGCAGACACGATCGCGGGAACAAGTAACATGTACATAACAAAAATTACCTTACATAAAGCATTAAAAAAGAGTCAACTATTGAACTGATTACATTAAAAAGCGCCATCGATCACATTGAATGCACGAAACAGACTCAAAACCGCCAATAAACTGGCATGTTTGTACACTTATACCAACCTTTATGACAGATAAAAACAACATGACCGCACGACGCGATAATAACAAAGTGGCGCGAGCAGCGGGAACCTTTGCACAAGCGGAAAGGACAATGGGTGCAATGATGAGTGAGACCTTAGGGCACATTATTTATAAGCTCCAAATATCATTTTTTGAACTTTGGAGTGCAAAAAAACACGCCAACAGTTTTAATAACACACGTAGTACCTATCTGCGCAGTCGCTTATGTGTACTGTGTTACGTATGGGCTGGGCTCACGATTGCTTGGTCTGTCGCTGATTTTCTATTCCTATCGGACACTACCGCCGCCGCCCAACTCTCATTGCAACGCTTGCTATTAGGTGGGGTGCTGATAACGATTGGTTATGCAGTGAGTCGAGCTAACAATCTAAAATCGGCTAAACTCGGTCTCGTCGCGATGGTGATTGCCACCAACGCCTTTTATTTCTCTGCCAGCCACACCCTTCATTTCCCTACGGAGAACACCGCGTTTTCCTATAGCTACACGCTATTGCCGATCATTCAGATAGTCATGCTCACTATCTTTCCGCTCACCATGCGCGAAAGTTTATCGTTAATGACAATTACTTTAGCTTGCCATCTCTGGGTGGATTCGTTCGGTGGCACCATGACCAGTCCCGACAATATTGCCTCATACTGGTTACAGACAGTGATTGCCTTCATGGTGGTCTGGTCACAGCTTTCGCAATTACATATGATTTTGCGCCTTTATCGCCAGGCGACACTCGATCCGCTCACTGGGATCTATAATCGCCGAATGCTGCTTCAACTGGCAATGCGCGCACTCGCCGTGAGCGAGGAACGACATTCTCCCTTTTCTGTGTTGTTGCTTGATTTGGATAAATTTAAACGCATTAATGACAAATGGGGCCATTACGCTGGCGACGTTGTTTTACAGTCGTTTACACGTACAGTGCAAGAGCGACTAAGAAAATCTGACATCTTTGGTCGTTTTGGTGGCGAAGAGTTTATCGTATTCTTACCTAAATGCAGTGGTGAGGTCACGGCACAAATCGCTAACCGATTACTCGAAGAAGTCGAAAGTATGGATGTGCCAATTGATGAAAGCCGAACGCCGCTCAAGGTGACCGCGTCGATTGGTATCTCCACCTTTCAACCCGGTGACACACTCTCATCATTGATTGAACGAGCGGACAGTGCGCTTTACCAAGCCAAAGCCGAAGGACGAAATTGTGTCCGTGCCTACCAACCGGGTCATCAAACCAGTGTTGATGCACGACATTCAGTGAGCCGCGACAACATTGATATGCCGACCGAAGCATCACTTTAAATCAGCCGCACGGTGAGTCGACGGCGTTCATGCCATAAGCCCATCGTACGGCAAGCTCATGGCTCAGTATGGTACGAGGGGCCTTGCTCATGGGGCCGCCGTTTGCTGGTGTATTTTGCGAGCGCGGCTTCGACTCACCACCCGGGATAACCCAAACACTAAACCTAATAAAACCAGTCCCAACGCTAATGCGGCGATGACCACACCGAACCATGCATAATGCTGCCAAGCCGCGATGAGATAAAAGCCGCCAAGACTGCCACCGACATAATAATGTACCAAATACAAAGCCGTTGCGGTTGCTTTGCCTTGTGCAGCTTGGCGGCTCACCCAGCCATAAGCTAAAGAGTGAGTGAAAAAAGCCCCACCGCTAACCACCAACAACCCAATAACTATCCAGGGTATATCATGACTTAATGTCACTAATACGCCTAGCATCGCCACCAAAGTGCCAAAGGCCATGCCTCTGATTGCACCATACTTGAGCACCCACCGGCCACTGAGCCGTGATGTCACCGTACCGGCGAGATAACAAACAAATACCGATGACACCAAGCTTACCGGTAACTGATAAGGAGGCGCTACAAGTCGAAAGGCGGTGACCGAAAATAAATTAACAAACAATGCAAAGTTTACCCCACCAATAAGCATGGCTATCCACAAACTTGGCGTACGTAAATGCGACAAGACCCCACGTGAATGGGTGAGCAACGATGTTCTACTTGGGGAGAAATAGCGTTGACGAGGCAGCAATTTTGTCACGATCATCACTCCCGCCAGTGTGAAGGCCGCCATGGCGAGGACCGCACCATGCCAGCCCCACCAATCGGTCATTATGCCACCAGCAACGCGACCAGAAATGCCACCCAGTGAATTAGCACTGATGTAACTGCCCACGGCGATCGCTAGCGCCTTGGGAGAAAACTCTTCGGCCATGTAAGCGACCGCCACCGCCGCAAATCCACCCAGTGACAAGCCCATCAACGCGCGCAGCAGAACAATCATCCAAAATGATGAGGTACTCGCCATCGCAAGCCCAACAAGGGGCAGCATCCATAAGCTGGTCAGCATCACAGGCCGACGACCAATACGTTCAGAGAGCACCGCCCAAGGCACCAAGGAAAAGGATAATCCTAGCGTTGCCGCTGCAAGCAACCAGTTCGCACGCGTTTCACTGATCCCATCACTGGCCGCAAACACAGGCAACATCGGTTGGAACAAGTAGAGGTTACAAAAAATGAGAAAAGAGCCGAACGCAAGTGCAAATGCCGTCAGCCGATAACGTGATGAGCCAAGCTCAATCATGACAACCTCACCGTTTAGTCAGATGACCCTATACTAGCAACGGCAATGTGCGTAATAAAATAGATTCACGTTAAGTTAGTTTCATTGTCAGCTATTAGTGCGTCACAATGCCGAACATCACATATTGCCCCTATACTCTATGCAGGAATATCGCTAAAATCGCCGGCCAATTAATCGCCCGCTTTGGCGCATGACTGCAAATCATTTGCTCACACGCGCGGCAGACCAAGAGACAAAGACGTGACACCGACTGCTATATACGACTATACCCCCTACTGGGCTGCTTGCTTCGGGCCTGCGCCTTTTTTGCCAACCAGCCGAGAAGAGATGGATATTCTTGGTTGGGACAGCTGTGACATCATCATTGTCACGGGCGATGCCTATGTCGATCACCCCAGTTTTGGTATGGCCGTGATTGGACGCACCTTAGAAGCACAAGGCTTTCGAGTCGGAATCATTTCGCAACCCAATTGGCACACTAAAGAAGACTTTATGGCACTCGGTGAGCCTAACCTGTTTTTTGGTGTCACCGCGGGTAACATGGACTCGATGATCAATCGCTACACAGCGGATCGTAAACTGCGCCATGATGATGCCTACACCCCGAATAATGAGGGGGGTAAAAGACCTGATCGTGCTGTCTTGGTGTATTCTCAACGTTGTCGAGAAGCTTACAAACAGACACCCATCGTGCTTGGAGGCATTGAAGCAAGTTTACGCCGCCTGGCTCACTACGATTATTGGTCAGACAAAGTTCGTCGCTCTGTGTTGTGTGATGCAAAAGCCGATATCTTATTATTTGGTAACGCGGAACGTGCATTGATTGACGTTGCACACCGCTTGTCACGCGGAGATTCATTGGCCAATATGACGCGTATCGCGGGCACAGCCGTAATGATGAAGTCACCGCCTGAGGGAATGGCAGAAGTAGACTCAACCCGCATCGATAAGCCGGGTAAAGCAATGACGATGCCTAACCCTTATGCCACTGAGACCCAGTGCGAGACCAGCAAAAAAACGGAACCTGACGCGGCGAAACCGATTAGTATTCGTCCTTCTCGCCACGATGCCAAGAACACCTTTGTTCGCTTACCCTCGTTTGAAAAACTCAAAAACGACCGGATTTTATATGCGCATGCCAGTCGAGTGATGCATTTAGAGGCGAATCCCTACTCTGCGCGTGCGCTCGTGCAACAGCATGGTGACCAACTGCTTTGGATTAATCCCCCTCCGGTGCCGTTGACCACAGAAGAAATGGATTACGTTTTTGGCTTACCTTACGCCCGCGTGCCGCATCCGCAATACGGCCAAGCTAAGATCCCGGCTTACGATATGATTAAAACGTCGGTGAATATCATGCGCGGCTGTTTTGGTGGCTGTTCGTTCTGTTCAATTACCGAGCATGAAGGCCGGATTATTCAAAATCGCTCGCAAGCGTCGATCATTGAAGAGCTTAATGATATCCGCGATAAAGGTAAGCGGTTAATAAACCCCACATACCCATAAGACACGGGCTTTGCCATAGTACCTTTTTGAGCGGAGGTACCATGAAACAAGCACAAAAACGCGC
>NZ_MUFR01000074.1:0-5335 GCF_001996185.1 Salinivibrio costicola subsp. alcaliphilus | reverse complement strand
CGAAGACCAATCGGGCAGTGAGCAAGTGTATTTACACGCACAAAAAGATTGGCACACCGAGGTAGAAAACGACCGCGTGACCGAGATAGGTCATGACAATCACCATCAGGTACATAACGACCAATTTCATCGTGTGATGGGCAATGCGCATCATACCGTGGAGGGAGAGAGTCGCACCCGTATTAGTGGCAACCACTCCAATCTCGTCAAAGCCAGTGAGTACTATAAAGTCGGTAAGGTTCATGCGGTGGAAGCCGGAAGTGACATTCACCTAAAAACGGGCGCTAAACTGGTGATCGAAGCCGGTGCAGAAGTTACCTTAAGTGCCGGCGGTAGCTTTGTGAAAGTGGATGCGGCAGGCGTGCATGCTTCTGGTGCCGCGGTGAACTTAAACTCAGGCGGCAGCGCAGGCAGTGGACCAGGCTTTAATGGCCAAATGGCGAAGCGTCCCAAAACTATCGACGCCTTGGCCGATCCCGAAGCCGCGCCACTCCCCGATATCCAAGCGGTTGATGTAATGACCACATCAGAAACACAGCAAGGGGCACCGACGCCATCGTGGGCGCCGAGAACAGACGATACGCCATCATTGGCGCCTAAACGTCAAGTAGAAGCGCTAAAGGGACAATCTCCTTTATGTGAGGAGTGCGAGAAGTGATGACTATTTTGGCGCATAGCAATCTTTTCGATAGCGTCCCTGACATGCAGCCGCAAGAGGGTCATCGTTTGTATTTGATGGTCGATGGTGGACAAATTGAAGACATTGCGCAGCAACTATATGGGTTAGAAGGAAAGCTAGACATTATGCCTGTCTATACGCAACCGCCTTATGACCAGCTGCTCGCGGTTTCTCCCTTTGTTGTACGATTGACCGACGCAGTGTGGGCATGGTTTACGACTCTCAATCAACCCACTGCAGGATATGTATTCGCGTCTTCACACCCCGGGCTTGATGTAGCACATCAGTTACGGGATTTCATTCAAGTGCTGTCACCCTATGGCAGTAAGGTGTTCTTAAAGCTGGCGCACAGTGAATGCATTGATGCGTTGCTATCTAGTGATTTTGGTGGTTTTTGGTCCTTAATGTCTGCGCTTTGGCTGCCGACGCGTGAAGGTTGGCAAGTTTATCATGCCCCTGAGTCGGCCAAATCAGTCTCGTTGCCCTATCAGCTCTCTGATCCGCAATGGAGCGCGCTTGGTACCGTGGTTTGGCGAAATCAAATACAAAGCCTTAAGCAACATATGCAAACTTACTTTCCTGAGCGTCTTACCTCTCAGTCAGATCCCGACCAATGGGTACAGACGTGGGCAGACACTGCCTATCAGCAAGGATTTCATACCGGGCAAGACCTCACGCAATTTTTCAATGTGTTAGGTTTTGTGGGAGAACAAGCGCTCGATGCATCTGTGTATCCCGATATAAGCAATCTTGTTCTTAATCCATCGGCAAGGACACCCTCTCAGCGCATTGAGCAAGCGGCCTTATTGGCAAAACACGAATCAGAACAAGCCGAGTCTCACTTATCGAACCAGCAGGAGCAGCTATGAGTGACCCAATCTCAGCGGCCAAATGTGCCAACAATCAAGATAGCCGCGACCCAACCGGACCGTGTCCTTTAAAAGGTGGCAGCGTTGGTTTTGTTCCTGTGCGTTATGCGTTCGACAATGGCTATGATCAAGACGATTACACACCAATATTTGCTTTACCTAAAAAGTGGCAAGGTGAAGCGTGGATCGATGCAGAGTATAGCCAGCGCACATTGCGCCAACTAAGGGACGGTTGGCTGTATGTCTATGACCAAGACGCGGAGCGTCTCGATGAATACCAAGTGTCTGGTACCAAACTCATTAAAAAGCTGAATGATGACAGCGATGGCGAAACATCAAGCCGTTTAAACTATCCGGTTAAACACACGGTCTATTTGGCGTTTTCGCATCTACGCTGGACGGTGCGCTTAAAAGCGCTGATGCAAGAAAAGGGTCAGCTACGCAGTGCGTGGATGCGAGAGCTCGATCTTGATTATTATCGCGAGAATATGGCGCATCCACACACCGGCAGTTTAAAGCAACTCGGGCAAAGTGTGATTGATATTGGCGAGGACTCTGCGCCGGCTGGGTTATTTGCAAGTACGTGTACACCGCTTGATGAAGTCGATGATCTAGAAACCGATGAGCAAGACGTTCAACACCAGAACGTTGCACAAAAGCCAGGTAGCACGGTCACTGACTACAAGGTGGACTTGGATAAACCCAATGAAGGCTTTTTTATTGCGCTGGATGATAGGTTGGCCGATGTGTCTGATTTGTTCTTGCCTTTATCTCAAGAAGTAGCGCGACAGAGTGTTATTTTAAAAGACGAAGAGAACATGCATAAGCTCCAAATGGCTGAGCTGACGCGAATGCTAGCAGGCGTGAAATTGGAGCAAGACGAAGTACCCAGCTCAGTGAAGGGCGATCCCACAAGAGAGCTGGCATTCGAGCGCCATGTCGTCGACTTTCTTGCGACACAACGGCTTGCTGACCAAGAGCGAGCGGCGTTAGAAAGTAATCCCAATGTCGCGACTGTGCCGATGACACCACTGCAAGAAGAGGCCTTAAATAAAGGGGCGCTTCTTGAGGAACAATACGATTACCAACTCACTGAAGAGCAAAAGCGGCGCTGGTCTATGTTCAGCGATGAAGTGGATTGGGAAGCGCTAGAGGCATTTCTCTCGGACCATTACAACCAATTACAAGGTCTTGATGCGCGCATTGCCACTCGCTACAAAGACTTTATGCATGGCCTTAAACAATTAAGCACCGAACCAGCCATTGTGGGTGTAGACAATCAAGACACCGATCATTTGGTGTATTTGCTGAGCTTAGTGAGTCAATACTTGGTAGGCGTTAAACACGCGATAAACAATGAGGAAGCACAGGCTGAACTGAATAAAATTCTGGACTTTGATCAGCCTGATAATCTCTTGGCGCTGGCGTCAGTGGGTTTCTCAAAAGACAATTGGCAAGCACTGAACGATGAAGTGCAGAAGATTGAGCATCATTTTATCGGCTTAGATAAACCGGGAGACATGTTGGCATTGTTTAGTGCGATTGCTAACTATGATGGGTTCACGGGCGATATTCGTATCCAAGAGAAGGAATGGTTTAAATCGCTTTCAGAGCCTGTTAAAAAAAGTTTTGCTGCGTTGCAACATGCGACATCAGGTGCGGCAGAACAGACGTGGCGAGCGATAACCAACCTGTTGTTTCCTAGCCAAATGAATACCGCGCATAGCCCTGCAGGCATGATCAGTAATTTACGGCTAGTGATATTGGAGGTAATCGTTAATCCAGAAGCGATTGTTGCACACAACCCAGACTATCCGGCACAAGTCTCGGCATGGCAGCGAAAGATGAATGCCGAAGTCGCGATCATTACACGTATTAGCCAACCACCGGTGGGGCAATCAACTCCCAAAAATCATCAGATTCAAACCATGCATGCCGCTCAGCAGAGGCTGCAGAAGTTATTGAGTAGTGAGTTACCTCAAATGGTCACGCTAAAGCATCAAGCGGCGAATGATGCAGCGAAAAAAATGCTCAATCAAGCCATTGAGCGCATCTGGCAAAAAGGCACACAAGCTGCTCAAACATCGTGGAATAAGCTCGGTAAAATGGGAGGCATACTTGCGATCCTCAATATTTGGAATAGCGCGTCAGTCTTGCATAATATTCGCTATAAGGCTGAGCAGTATCCAGAGACGAGCTTATGGGCAAACCCAGCACTAAGAGAAGCGACCTACTCAACCGCTTATGCGGTGTCCGCGATCTCGGCGGTTTGGCGAGATGCGGCATGGGAAAAAATGGTCGGGGATAAAAAGCTCTTAGAAAGAAGCTTGAGTGAAGCCTTGGAGAGGACTCCTAGTGCCTCAAAGGCAGCAACGTTGAAAACCTTTGCTAAAACCACAGCGATGGTGTCGTTATTTGGCTTATTGGCAACAGGGCTAGAAACGTGGGAAAGTGGTGAAAACGCGTGGAATACAGACCATTCACCGATGGAGCGGTTTGGTTATGGTCTAAAAAGTTTATCAACTTTCGCTCAAGTTATGGTTTTTTCTACACAGCTAGTGGCCAATACATTAAGCCGACTTGGCATATTCAATATCAGTATAGGTGCGATCATTACTCGTTGGATGTTGACCACACTGATGGTGGCAGGTTTCGTATATCTGATAGCAGTTGTGGTCATTAATATTTTTAAACGCTCAGAGCTGGAAAAGTGGTTACTTCATTCAACTTGGGGAAAGCAGACGAAACAATGGGAGTTTTTCGAAGAGCTGGAGAGTCTAGAGAATATTATTAATAAGCCTCAAATTCGGCTGAACTCGGTTCCTAATCGCCTCCCTTCGCAATGGATGGACGTTGGCACAGAGCAGTGGCAATTAGAATTAACTCTGCCTGCGTTTACTCGGGATACAAAAATTGGTTTACAAATCACCCGTAAACCCAAAGATAAGAGCTACCACTACCGTGTTGCCGAGCCGCAATCTACATTGGTGGTCAATGAGCAAGGTGGTACATGGAGCACAGATGAGGAATCAGGAAGTCCTATCTACCGACTAAATATGGGCGGTACCACTGACGATACGGTGGCGGTACTTGTCAGTATGCCGTTTGCTTGGCAAGCATCAGAAAGTGAGACGCTGGGCTATGTGGCTATCGGCAACCATCAAGGTAACCTAACCGTAAACCTAGCACCGAAAGACAAAGAACTTGCCAAGCGTACCATTGAAGTGAGAATTGAAAAATGAGTATTAGCGAAACTATAGATCCCATTGAAAAGAGACTCTATGAGGCGGAAATCGTCCACTATTGGGAGCATAAAGGATGGGGCGGGAAATTTGACCACCTTGGAATTTGGGGACTATCAATTTTTGCAGGGCTAACCCCTTTTTGCTTTCTATGGTTTGTAATCGACGAGCTCACTATAGACTCCATTGCATTTTGGGGATTATTTTCTTTCATGACGATGATGGTATTAGTCTCAAGGTATCTTTTTTTCCCCGACAAGCATCGCTGTTACTACTTAACGCCTCTGGGTATCCATTACACAGAAAAAGACATGATCCCCGATGTTGCCTATCAAGTGGCACGTGGTTTGGCATGGGTGGGTATTGTGGTCTGTGTTATTGCCGTGTTTGTGCTCGGTCCTCTAGCGTTTGTTGGGGCAGGTGGTTTTGCGCTGATGTCGTTTGGAATGACGAATTTTCGTCCTAATGTAAATCACTCTTATATCTTGATTTCTGAGCGTACGGTTGTGTTTGACTTAGAGAATGATGGGGTGCTGTCACTTGAA
>NZ_MUFR01000073.1:0-5836 GCF_001996185.1 Salinivibrio costicola subsp. alcaliphilus | reverse complement strand
ATAAATATGGCATAACGCACGGTTTTCAGCCCTAAGTGACAATTTAGTCATTAAGTTGCTAGCCCAGGTATGGCGCGGATCTTCATGCGTTTTCCCTGGGCTTAAGGTCTGGATCGCATTAAATCACAATCAATACTTCGGAGGGCATGTTCGCCACGCTTGCCTGCTGGTAGCGCATCGCCACTACCGCACGCGTTTGCTCAAACCGTTTTAGCTGCTCAATTTTTTCTAACACTTCTTCGGGCATTTTTAAGCCCATCGTGTAGCCATTATCTTGGCGAGCTTGCTCACTGGGATCCGTGCGTGCTATGGCATCGATACGGCCTGCGATATTGGCGCCATCGTAGTCGGCATGCGTTAATGAGTCACGCTGATAGTCCAGCGAGTAGTTGGGGTGTTGGGCAGGATCCCAGGATGAACGTCCCAGCTGCTTATCTTGATCAGAAGGGGCTTTACCATTGTCGGGCTCGGGAGATGACTTAGCAGGGACGATTTTTTCGCGCAAGCGATTGTCCCGCGCAACTTGCTCCGTTGGCGGGTTCACCGATGGCGCGACAGTTGGAATACTGACGCTGGCTGGCGATATGTTCATCTGATGCTACCTCCCACACCAGCTGAAGGCCTAATTGTCAGTGCGGCCTTGTCGTCTTTCTATCAGTTTAGACGATAACCGCGAGTATTGTACCTATTGTACCTAAGGCCGACACAAATTTACCCGCAGTGTACGATGAATCATCGCTTTCTTGGACTTTCTCCGGATGATCCATCCCCAATGCGCCGTAGGTAAACGACTTTACGGCGGACGTTTCTTCCGGCTCTTTTCCCTCTTGGGCTTTAGCGACCGCACCAGCGTTGGCGCCGTCTTTCACGTCAGCGCCGCCTTTCACGTCAACATGGTGTTTTGCGGCTTGAGGCGAAGCCGGTTTATCACCTTCTTTGACCCCATTCGCTTTTGCGACGTGATCCTTAAAAGTATTGGCTTTGGACACCTGTTCAGCTTGTTTGTCCGCATTTTGCTGCGGCTGTGCCGGCGTTTTGGACTTCATCGCTTGATGATACGCCGGAGACTGCCCAACGTTACCTACGTTCATTATGGTCTCTCCTTATGCCAAAACAAGTGACATAGTTAACTTATCGGCAGAACCGTGACAGGATTGAGTCAATTCTACCAAAAAAATGATCCGCACTGGCTATGTTGCCGGCAACTTGTTGCCTAAAAAGGCTTTTAGCTTGTCTACCACCGCTTCAGGCTCAGTCACGAACGGCGCGTGAGCACTGTGTGTCAGGACCTCACTGTGTGAGTCCGGAGCCAATGTTGATACCGCATCAGCCACCGACACCGGCACTAAACCATCTAACCGCCCATACATTCTCAACCAAGGCACCTTGATAGCGCCACAGCCCTGACGCAAATCCGTGTCCGCTAACATGGCTAAGCCATCCGCAAGCGCACGAGGGTCCGGTGTTGGCCGCGAAAATACCGCTTGCTTAAGCGCTTTTACGTCTTTTTTCGCGGTCGGTGATCCCATCGCTTGCAGCGCCATAAAGCGCTCAACTGTCAGCGAAAAGTCACGCTCAAGCTGACGAGCAAAGTCACTGAGCACCCCAGATTTAATTCCTCGCCACCCAGGTTCGGCAACAAACTTGGGTGAGCTGGCGATGGTAACCAATCCAGTTACACGCTGTGGCGATAAAAGCGCGGCTTGTGTTGCCACTAACCCACCTAACGACCAGCCTATCCAAGTTGCATCTACTGGTGATTCTTTAAGCAACACTTGTGCCAGATCTTCGATAATAAGCCCCGGTTTTGCCGCGCTATAGCCAAAACCGGGTAAATCAACACAGTGCACCCGGAAGTGTGGTGTTAGGTACGGCAAGATTAATGACCACACTGCGCTGTTCATGCCCCAACCATGAATGAGAACCAGATCGGGTCCTTGCCCGTGCGACTGCCAATCACATTCCGCCATGTTTACACTGCCTTGATTACTTTTTACTCAGGACGCTTATGATATCAACAATCGTGCCACGGCGCTTTACACGTGTACTGACCCACTGGCGAGGCAAACTCTTGCCCTTACAGTGTCCCGTTTGCCACCTCGCCTTGCCTGCCCATCACTCCCTGTGCTGTGATGCGTGTTGGGATGCCCATCATCAGTGTTTACTTTGTCAGTGTTGTGGACTGCCTGTTTCACAACCACAAGCGCGATGTGGCGCCTGCCTCAGCCAGCCGCCAGCTTGGGACCGCTTGGTTGCTATCAGTGGCTACCATGATCCTCTCCCGCAATTAATTCACGCGTTCAAATACCAAGGAGCCTTCGAGCTGGCATTGCCGTTTGCCCAGCAGCTCAGTGATCGTATTCTCACCCCCGCACCGGTGCTGTTGCCGGTGCCGCTGCATTGGCGACGTCGTTGGCAACGAGGGTTTAATCAAAGTCTGCACTTGGCTTGGGCACTTGCCGACAACCTTGATACTCGGGTGGTGGATACGTACTTATCTCGCGCCCGACATACCGCGCCACAACAAGGTCTCAGTCGGCAAGACAGGTTACATAATCTGCGTGGTGCTTTTTCTCTTCATGGCCCGCTCCCCGCTTCTCATGTCGCTGTCGTCGACGATGTCGTCACCACCGGACAAACGGTATCGCAATTATGTCGATTACTGCGCAAAGCCGGTGCAAAAACGATCGATGTTTACTGTTTGGCCCGTACCGATCTACCCTAGCGGTAAGCGTGCTACCCCTGCACATAAAGTAGCCACATGGTTCGAGGGGTGATAGCCAAAGCAAACCGGAGTACACTGTATAAAACACACTGGATTAGTCAGGTATTTGTCGTGTCAGAAGTCAATATTTCAGAAAATGCACAAAGCCACTTTGTGAAGTTGCTTGAGCAGCAGCCCGAGGGCACCCATATTCGCGTGTTTGTTGTCAATCCAGGCACGCCAAACGCAGAGTGCGGTGTCTCATACTGTCCGCCGGAAGCGGTAGAAAGCAGTGATACCGAGATAAAATTCAACGGTTTTTCTGCGTTTATCGACGAACTGAGTCTCCCTTTTCTCGACGAAGCAGAGATCGACTTTGTCACCGATAAAATGGGCTCGCAGCTCACGCTGAAAGCACCGAACGCCAAAATGCGTAAAGTCGCCGATGATGCACCTTTGATGGAGCGCGTCGATTATGTGATTCAAAGCCAGGTAAACCCACAACTTGCCAGCCATGGCGGCCATGTGAACCTGATTGAAATCACTGATGATTCGGTGGCTATCCTCCAATTTGGTGGCGGGTGTAACGGTTGCTCCATGGTGGATGTGACCTTGAAAGAAGGGATTGAAAAGCAGCTATTGGCTGAATTTAGTGGTGAGCTACACGGTGTGCGCGATGTGACCGAGCACGCCCGGGGCGATCACTCTTACTACTAATAGACACCACCACGTTAATAGCAAAACAGGCCATGAGGCCTGTTTTTTGATCACATCAGTGAGTGAGGTATTGTTATGCGCGTCTTTTTTGCCTGTGTCTTGGTCGTCTTTCTGGCCGGTTGCTCGAAAGTGACTAAGCAAAACTACGATCAGTTAGAGGTCGGCATGAGTTATGACGTGGTAGTTGCTCACGTTGGCAAGCCAAGCCAATGTGATGACACCATGGGATTAACCCATTGCGTGTGGGGCGGTGATGGCAAACACATTAAGGTCTCGTTTGTCGCCGACAAAGCCACGGTACTGTCGGCAAAAGGGCTTAAGTAGTCCCTCCAATAGCGCCACTTAATAGCGCAACGCGTGGTCGGCAAGCAGCACCACAAAGGTCGCGAAGATATGCCATATCGAAAACTTAAAAGTCTGCCATGCGATGCCTTTTTGCGACTGGGTTTTCAGTCGCCAAGCATAGCCGACAAAAACGAGGTTAAGGGCAGTCGCGCCCACCAGATAGAGCCAACCACTCATCCCGGTCAGCCAAGGGAAAATCCCTACCACCACCAGCAATAAGGTGTAAAGCAAAACCATGGTCTGAGTAAAGCGAACCCCGTGGGTGACGGGCAGCATCGGCACATCGGCTTTGGCATAATCATGGCGCCGATGAATCGCCAGCGCCCAAAAGTGGGGCGGCGTCCACGTGAATATAATCATCACCAGCAGCAGCGCATGCGCGTGGACCTCGCCTGTCACCGCCGTCCAACCAAGTAGTGGCGGCATTGCGCCGGCCAAACCGCCAATGACAATGTTTTGCGGTGTCGCGGGTTTAAGCCACTGGGTGTATACCAACGCATAGCCCACCAGGCTGGCAAAGGTCAGCCACGCGGTGAGCGGATTCAGCCACCAACAGGTAATAAAGCCGCTCACCATCAGTGCCACCGCAAACACCAAAGCGGCGCCTTGACTGACACGGCCTTCAGCAACGGGACGATGGCGGGTACGCTGCATTTTGGTATCAATTTTCCAATCGATCACGTGATTAAACACCGCCGCAGCACTGGCTTGTGCGCCAATGCCAAATAATCCCACCAGCACCGCCGACCAGGGTGGCCAGCCGGGCGTGGCTAAACACATCCCCACCAGCGCGGTGAGAAGCAGCATGGCGACCACGCGCGGTTTGGTGAGCTCGTAATAATCACGCCAATTAGCGCCAGCAGGCGTCGATACATTAGCGGTGCGTTGATACTGTGCCATGGTGAGATCCTTGTCGGGCCGACGGTGAAAGACATAAAAACCGGGAGAGCAGTAATATGGCCAGTAGCGACAATCCACCGAGGTTATGCGCCACCGCCACACTTAGCGGCAGCAACGCGACCACGTTGGTCACGCCCAACGTAATTTGAATCGCCAACACACCACTCACTGCCATTGCCAGCGCACGCGCCCCAGCACGCCACAGCATCCATGCCCAAGCGAGCACTAATGCGGTGACCACCATGGCGCCGAGACGGTGCGTGGCATGAATGGTCACCCGCTCGGCATGATTCAGTACGCCAAACTGGTAGGTCTCGCTGTGAGGGCTGATAGGATTAAACGCCGAGGGGGTGAAAAGCTGCCACCAAGGGCTTTCGCAGATAGGTAACTGCGTACAGACCGTGGCGGCATAATTTGCTGAGGTCCAACCGCCCAATCCTATCTGTATGATCACGGCGACCACTGCCACACTGCCCACGCGGCGTGCGGGCGGCGATATTTGCATAACGGGCAGCTTGATTGCCCCTGCCAACACCGCAAGCCAAGCCAGCAAACACACCGTAGTGAAGCCACCGAGCAAATGTGCTATCACCACCACCGGCATTAAGCTTAAGGTGACCGTCCACATCCCGAGCGCCGCTTGCATGACTACCACCACACTCAGCAGCGTGGTCAGCGGCCGTAATGCCCGATAATCGGAGCGTCGCCAGCTTATCCAAGTCAACGCAAAAATAGCCAATGCTAAGGTGCCTGCGACATAGCGGTGCAGCATTTCATTCCACGCTTTCGTCACATCCAAGGGCGCGTCGGGGAACCGCAACATCGCCACCGATTGCACAGTTCCACTGTCGGGCACACCCAAGTGGCCATAACATCCGGGCCAATCAGGGCAGCCAAGTCCGGCTTCAGTTAAACGGGTAAACGCGCCCAGCCCAACCACCAGCACGGCCAGTATCAGTGTCGATAAGACGGCGAGTTGGTAGCGACGTGTTGCCATAATTAGCCCACCTTAGACAACTTGAGAAGCCGTTTGAGATCGCGCAATAAGCCTTTACCTTGCGCAATCCACTGGGTCACGGAAAACGCATGAACATCCGCGTCATGAAAGGCTTCCCAGCACGGTCGCTAAGTACTCTTGGTCCATCGCGCACATCATTCGCTTGCGTTGAA
>NZ_MUFR01000072.1:0-5952 GCF_001996185.1 Salinivibrio costicola subsp. alcaliphilus | reverse complement strand
GTCTATTCTCAACGAGTGCCCACACAGATTGCATAGGTCAAATTGTTAAAGAGCGCCGCTCATCGTTGAGCGGGAGTGGCATAATACGCCACTTTGGCATTGAGTCAAGCATTTTGTTTTGCTTGTCTGTATTGCCGTTGTCAGCTCGGCTTGCCGTGCCAACGAGAGCGCATTATAGAGAGGTAATTTTTTGGCGCAAGGGGTTTTTGATAAAAAGATCTCAGGCGCGCAAAAACCCAACAATTTGCATTATTCCTAAGCGTTTTTGAGTCAAACCAAGAAAAAAGCCACCAAAAATGGTGGCTTTTGCCTGATAGGGCTGGGTTAGCCTTGTTTTGCAATGACATGGTCATTCTCAACATCAAGCCAAACGGGCTGACCTGGGACCAGTTCCCCACTCAAGATTTGTTGCGCCAGTGGGTTTTCGATTGTCTGTTGGATAGCCCGTTTAAGTGGACGCGCTCCGTAGACAGGATCAAACCCGCTTTGAGCAACCTTGGCAAGCGCAGCTTCGGAAATCTCCAATTTGAAATCTTTTTCTGCCATTCGTCGGGCAAGCTCTTGCATCTGCAAGCCAGCGATTTCTTTTATATGCTCTTCAACCAGTGGATGGAACACAACGGCTTCATCAATACGGTTAATAAACTCCGGTCGGAAATGATTCGCCGCCACCTCCATCACTGTTTGCTTCATGCCTGCATAATCCAGTTCACCAAAGTGTGCTTGGATTTGCTCTGAACCCAGATTGGAGGTCATGATGACGACGGCATTTCGAAAATCAACCGTTCGCCCCTGACCATCCGTTAAACGCCCATCATCGAGTACCTGCAACAAGATGTTGAATACATCAGAATGCGCTTTTTCTATCTCATCAAGTAGAATTACCGAATAGGGACGACGACGAACCGCTTCAGTAAGATAGCCCCCTTCTTCATATCCAACATAACCAGGAGGCGCGCCAAC
Organism: Salinivibrio costicola subsp. alcaliphilus; assembly: GCF_001996185.1. Classification (NCBI taxonomy): domain Bacteria; kingdom Pseudomonadati; phylum Pseudomonadota; class Gammaproteobacteria; order Vibrionales; family Vibrionaceae; genus Salinivibrio; species Salinivibrio costicola. The sequence continues at coordinate 4,989 of NZ_MUFR01000072.1, read as the reverse complement.
TAAGCGTGCTACCGAGTGTTTTTCCATAAATTCAGACATATCTATCCGAACCATAGCATCACGGCTATCGAACATGAATTCGGCCAGCGACTTACATAACTCAGTTTTGCCCACCCCTGTCGGCCCAAGGAAAAGGAAAGAGCCAATCGGGCGATTCGGATCCGCCAGTCCGGCTCGGCTACGCCGAATGGCATTGGCGACCGCACCGACCGCTTCATCTTGACCTATCACCCGCTGGTGCAAGGCTGATTCCATTTTAAGTAGCTTTTCTTTTTCGCTTTCCAGCATACGAGAAACAGGGATCCCTGTCTGCCGTGCGATAACATCTGCGATCTCAGCCTCTGTGACTCGGTTTTTCAATAAAGTCATTTCCTGCATTTCTGCTTGGCTAGCAAGATCGAGCTGCTTTTCTAAGTCAGGAATTTTGCCATACTGTAGTTCTGACATTCGGCTTAAATCCCCGGCTCGCCGCGCTATCTCCATGTCAGTTCGTGCTTGCTCTAGAGCAGCTTTTATATGTTGAGCTCCAGATACAGCGGCTTTTTCTGTGTTCCAGACCTCTTCGAGCTCGGCATAATCACGCTCTTTTGCCTCTAGCTCGTCACGCAGTGTCTCTAAACGCTTTTGACTCGCACTATCTTCTTCTTTTTCTAGTGCTTGTTGTTCAATTTTAAGTTGGACAATGCGTCGTTCTAAGCGATCTAACGAATCGGGTTTCGAATCAATTTGCATCCGAATGCTGGACGCCGCTTCGTCAATAAGATCAATGGCTTTATCGGGTAACTGGCGATCGGCAATGTAGCGATGTGACAAGCTGGCTGCGGCGACGATGGCCGGATCGGTAATTTCTACCGCATGGTGCAGCTCGTAACGCTCTTTTAATCCGCGCAGAATGGCGACCGTGTCTTCTACATTCGGCTCATTCACCAATACTTTTTGAAAGCGACGTTCTAATGCCGCATCTTTCTCTACATATTGGCGGTATTCATCAAGTGTCGTTGCGCCCACACAGTGAAGCTCGCCCCGTGCCAAGGCAGGTTTGAGCATATTCCCGGCATCCATGGCCCCTTCAGCTTTACCGGCCCCGACCATGGTATGAAGTTCATCAATAAAGAGGATGACATTACCTTCCTCTTTCGCCAGTTCATTTAATACCGCTTTTAGTCGCTCTTCAAACTCCCCACGGTATTTAGCCCCAGCGACTAGCGCCCCCATATCGAGAGAAAGCACGCGTTTACGGCGCAAACCTTCCGGTACCTCACCATTCACAATACGCTGGGCTAACCCCTCAACAATCGCGGTTTTGCCTACACCAGGCTCACCAATCAGGACGGGGTTGTTTTTGGTACGACGCTGTAGCACTTGGATGGTCCGGCGAATTTCATCATCACGGCCGATAACAGGATCCAGTTTGCCTTGCTCAGCACGCTCGGTCAGATCCAGAGTAAATTTCTCCAACGCCTGCCGGTTTTCTTCGGCGTTGGGATCATCGACTTGCTGACCGCCACGGACTTTTTCTATCGCTTGTTCAACTTTTTGTGATGTCAGGCCATGGCTGCGCAATAGCTCCCCAAGCGGCCCTTTATCTTCTACCGCAGCTAAGACAAAAAGCTCAGAAGAGATATATTTGTCTTTACGCTTTTGTGAGATCTTATCGCAAAGGTTAAATAAGTTACCCAGATGATTCGAAAGCTGAACCTCACCGCCCGTGCCTGTGACTTGAGGGACGCGATCCAATAACTCAGAAAGGCTAGAGCGCAGTTGGCTCACATCCACGTTCAGCATGGTTAATAGCGGACGAATCGCACTGCTATCTTGATTCAGGAGTGCGGTCATCAAGTGAACGGGTTCAATATATTGATGGTCTCGCCCTAACGCGAGTGATTGCGCATCAGAAATGGCAATTTGAAACTTACTGGTAAAACGGTCAAGGCGCATCGTTAGTTCCTCCCACTTAACACCTTTAGTTGATGAATAAATGGGCACGATGCAGGTATTTTTCAAGCATCTAAGACGACTTTATTTCATTCGCCAGATACACGTTGCCATCCGCCCCGTTTGTCCATCTCGGCGATAGGAATAAAATTGATCGCCTTGCTGGTAGGTACATAGCGATCCCCCATAAATCGCGGTCACGCCAGTAGCTATTAGTCGTTGCCTTGCAAGCGCATAGAGATCAGCCAAATACTTGTCTGACCCTCGAGGTGAAAAAGCGGCCTTGGTCTGCCAAGAATACGAGATGAATGCCTGATAAACATCTTCACCGACTTCAAAAGCTTGTGGACCAATTGCCGGCCCCAACCAAACAAAACAGCGTTCTGGTTGCGCAAATAAAGTGAGGGTTGATTCTAAAACACCATTTAGTAGCCCTCGCCACCCGGCATGTGCCGCCGCGACTTGGCAACCATCATGGCTACAAAAAAGCACCGGTAAGCAATCAGCGGTCATAACCGTACAAGCTTGTCCGACGGTATCTGTAAATGCTGCATCGGCTTTGGGATGTGTGTCTTGATGTGGCAGCCGTGCGACCTCAGTCCCATGAACTTGCTCAAGCCACGTCAGTTCTCCGTGAACCATACCGGCTAGAGCAAGACGATTTTTTTGCACGGCATCTGGATCATCACCCACATGCATACCAAGATTCCAACCCGCAAACGCGCCCTGGCTCACTCCCCCTTCACGAGTTGTGGTAAGTGCACCGATATTATCAGGAGCAGGCCAATCAGGTTGGAGGTAATCCATTAGTACTCGTCTTCTCCGTTTTCCGCTTGGTCGCTACGTAAATGCTCCGTCAATGCGACCATATCGTCGGGGATCGGGGCATGCCATTCCATTTGCTCACCCGTGATCGGATGGTCAAGACGTAACATGGCGGCATGTAATGCTTGGCGCTTGAACTGCCTTAGCGTCTGAACCAAGATCTCGCCGGCTTGACGTGGAGGCTTTGCCTTACCGCCATAAAGCGGGTCCCCTACCAGAGGATGATTTAAATACGCCATATGCACTCGGATTTGGTGAGTCCGCCCCGTCTCTAGTCGCAAACGTAACCGTGTATGACCCCGGAAATGCTCTGCAACCCGATAATGGGTTATCGCAGGCTTCCCTAATTCTTGGACGGCCATATGAGTCCGTTTTGTTGAATGGCGGCCTATCGGTTTGTCCACCATGCCACCACCGGTCATATTGCCAATCGCAATCGCTTCGTATTCACGCGTGATTTTACGTTTTTGTAGCGCGCGTACCAGTCGGGTCTGCGCGGGGATCGTTTTCGCAACCACCATTAGGCCCGTGGTATCTTTATCCAAACGATGCACTATCCCTGCACGCGGTACATCCCCGATATCAGGATAACGGTGAAGTAAACCATTCAATAGTGTTCCATCCGGACAGCCGGCACCTGGATGCACCACAAGCCCAGCAGGTTTATTAATCACCAAGAGGTCATTATCTTCATAGACGACGTCGAGCGGTATCTCTTGGGGTAGCCAGCGATCGTCATCTTCAATCTCTGTGGCAATCTCAACCTGCTCCCCGCCCATGACTTTCTGACGAGGCTTGTCTACCGCCATACCATCGAGTGAGACTTGCCCTGCTTGAATCCATGTTTTGATCCGAGAGCGAGAGTAATCGGGAAACAGCTCTGCGATCGCTTGATCGAGTCGCTGACCCATTTGGTGTTCTTGGATCTGATGGGATAATTCTATCTGTTGTGCCATACCGAACTTTTCTGTGATTTCTATGACTAAACCCTCGCAACAGTCGCTATCGTGGCGCTCGGCATATCGCCGGTAAACGCCTTTTGCTATAGTCGCCTATCACTGGATAAAATAGCCGGGATAATGACATTGTATCTGTTTGCCGCTGTGACCGTAATCCAGATGGCATAAAAACTTTTCAAGGAAGTGCGATAACCCATGAAACGCCTAACCCTTACTGCGCTACTCGCAGCCTCTGTACTCGTCGGTTGCTCAAGCAACAGTCAAGTTGTCCAAGACGATCCGCCATCCAAACTGTATCAGGATGCTGAAGCGCAGTTAAACAAAGGGGCATGGATAACAGCCATTGAAAAGCTTGAGGCATTGGACTCTCGCTATCCGTTTGGTGCTTATTCCGATCAAGTGCAACTGGATCTTATCTATGCTTATTATAAAAATGACGATCTGGCCTTGGCCGAAGCAACCATTGATCGCTTTATGCGTATGCACCCCGCTCATGCCGAAAGTGACTGGGTTGCCTATATGCGAGGCCTCGTTCATATGGCACAAGATCGTAGCCTAATCCACGACATTCTCCGTATGGAGCGCAATGACCGTGACCCTCAGCCGGCTCGTAAAGCATTTGCTGATTTTCGCCGCTTACTCGAACGCTATCCCAATAGCGAGTATGCTGCTGATGCAAAGGCACGTATGATCGCGTTAAAAAATCGTTTAGCGCAATACGAGTTAGCCGCCGCCGACTACTATATTCGTCGTGAAGCTTGGGTTGCAGCCGTTAACCGTTGCCAGGCCTTACAACGAGACTTCCCTGACACTGAAGCCGCTAAAGCTTCTTTGCCTCTGATGCTAACAGCCTATAAGAAGCTCGGACTTGACGAGCCAGCCGAGCGTACTCAGGATCTGATAGACAAAAATTCCATTTAATCCGTCAATATTGGTTAAAACGACACTGGTTAAAACGACAAAAGCCTCTCTATTATAGAGAGGCTTTTTTGTGCTATGTCGCGATGAGACGAGCAAACACGAACAAAAAAAGAAAGCCCTGACCGTCAGGCCAGGGCTCTATTGGTTTTTCATCAAAGATTAAAGATACAAAAAAGCCCCGACCGTTAGGTCAGGGCTTTGTATTTCTACTCATCAAAGTCTTACATATCATTGCTTTGATGCTTAAATTTTTGCTAACTAAAGCCTAATACTAAGCGCTAATTAGATAATGAGAGCCTGGCGATGTCCTACTCTCACATGGGGAGACCCCACACTACCATCGGCGCTG
>NZ_MUFR01000071.1:0-6821 GCF_001996185.1 Salinivibrio costicola subsp. alcaliphilus | reverse complement strand
AGCATCAGGTGCTAAGGTCGGACTCAGCATCACCAAACTCACCGGAACAGAGGTAGCTAACCTCAACTCCAGGAGAGATACAAGGTCGGACAAGCGCCAACACGATGTGAGCCTCGTTCTTCGATATAACTGGCGCGCCTCCGACACGGAGGTCAAATTTAGCACCGATAGTGACAGGCGCCCATTGCATGGCGCAGTGCAACAGGCGCCCGTTGGCATGGTGCATTGTTGTTGGCCTAATCCCGAGGCTTGTGTCACCCATGACAAAGGCACCATCGGGACTAAAGTGCCTGTCCCTATAAAACGGCCAAAAAACTAATTTTTTCTCGCGGTGCTGGCGCGGTGTGCCAGTTTAAACGGAATAGTTGTAGATACTGCGAGCGGTTGACCTTCAATGGCTTGTAAAATATGCGACGCTGCCTGGGCGCCGAGGGATTGATAGTCAATTTCAACGCTTGTCAGGCTAGGAAACGCATGTTCACTCATCGATGAGCCCTCCAAACTGATAATCGCGATATCAGTGGGCACTTTTAATACCCGTCGGTGACACTCAAACAACGCGCCGATAGCTACCTCTTCATGGCTACAGACTAGCGCGTCCAACGTGGCATCGCGAAGCAACAATTTCGCTAGGCCCTCTGCCCCCAATTGTGCCGATGGCGCCTCGTGGGTGGTTAAAAAATGATCTGGGGTTAAATAGTGCTCAATCATCGCACCCTGCCAGCCTTGCAGTTTGCGTTGCAAGGTCGCATGATTCCCTCGTGCGCCAATAAAACCAATATTATTAAATCCTTGGCTTAAAAGGTGCGACGTACCAACCTTACCTATCTCGTGGTGATCTACCCCCATGCTGGCATAATCTACCATTGATGGTGACTCAGCGATTTCGAGGACAGGCGCATTGGCCATCGCGAGCAGTTGATGAGTGCGCTGGGTATGTTCACTGCCAAACAGCACCACGGCTGCCGGGCGACTTTCTAAAAAGCTGGCAAGCAAATCCTCTTCTTGCTGGACAGAATAATCACTGTAACCCAGCAACAGTTGATAGCCGGCTTTATTCAGCCGCTGTTGAAAACTAGGCAAAAACAAGCCGCAAGCCTTTTCCAGCAGAGAAGGAATAATCAACGCAATGGCATAGCTTTGCGCCGAGGCCAAGGCGCCTGCGGCTTTATTCGGTATATAGCCAAGCTGCTCAACAGCACGTTGAACCTTATCGCGCAATTTATCAGAGACAGCATCCGGCGTGCGCAACACCCTAGACACTGTCATAGTGCCTACTCCTGCTCGTTTGGCGACATCAGCGAGCGTGACTTTACCCGTGTTACGTCGTTTTCGCGGTTCACTCATCTTATTTATTGATTACTCATCATTTTATTCAACCGTATCCTATCACAGCCATCAGCCAATAATCCTTGCCTAGTATGACCGCTTTATAGCATGGCTCACCGCCAACCAGAAAAAATGATAGCGCTATCACACATTATGATAGCGCTATCAGGTAGCGCTATCATTTGTGACCTTTGTCTATTTATTACCCGCATTTCAGCGATAGAGTTATCAACAATTCGCCAACAAACCTATTACTCCCACAAAACGGACGGCACCATGTTACGTGAACTCATTACTCCTGACGTTATCCGTATTCATACCGATGCAAACGATTGGCAAGACGCTATCGATAAAGCCTGCGCAGCACTTTTGACTAACGGAGCTATCGAGCCAAGCTATGTCGACGCCATTTATCGCTCGCATCAAGAAATCGGCCCCTACTATGTTATTGGTCCAGGCATTGCCATGCCCCACGCGCGCCCAGAAGATGGCGTGAACCGCTTAGCCCTTGCTATTACCGTGATTCAAAACGGCGTCAATTTTGATAGCGCGGAAAACGACCCGGTCAAGGTGCTGGTTACTCTTGCGGCTACTGACAGCAATAGCCATGTCGAGGCCATTTCTCAACTCGCGAACCTATTTATGAACGAGGCGCACATCGCACAGATCAGCCGCGCAACCACCGCGGATGAGATCTTAGCGATCATCGCCGAGTACTAATCCAAAACCCGATACCAATAAAACGCAAATACCTACACAAAAATAGAAGGTCTGAATTATGAAAATCACAGTTGTATGCGGTCATGGTCTTGGCACCAGCCTAATGATGGAAATGAGCATCAAACAAATCATCAAGGATCTCGGCGTCGAGGCCAGTGTCGATCATATCGATCTGGGCTCAGTGTCTGGGACAGATGCCGATATCTTTGTTGGAACCAACGACATTGCCCAGCAGTTGCAAGCGATGAGCGTGTCACCACGCATTGTCGCACTCGATAACATGGTGGATAAAGAGGCAATGAAATCTCGCTTATCTGAAGCCCTACAAGCACTCGGTGCCCTATAAGGAGTCACGTTATGCCCTTTTTTAACTTCCTGATGAAAGACGTGCTCTCTGAGCCTGCGGTATTAGTGGGCTTAATTGCACTGATTGGCTTAATCGCCCAGAAAAAACCGGTGACTGAATGTATCAAAGGCACGGTAAAAACCATTCTTGGTTTTGTGATCCTAGGAGCCGGTGCCTCATTGGTGGTCAGCTCACTCGGTGATTTTGCGACTATTTTCCAGCACGCCTTTGGCATCAGTGGTGTCGTACCAAACAACGAAGCCATTGTGTCTATTGCGCAAGAAGCCTTTGGCAAAGAAATGGCGATGATCATGTTCTTCGGCATGCTGGTGAACATTCTTATCGCACGCCTAACCCCATGGAAATTCATCTTTTTAACCGGCCACCACACCCTCTTTATGTCGATGATGGTAGCAGCGATTCTTTCCACCAGCGGCATGGAAGGGATCCCATTGGTGGCATTGGGCTCTGTGGTTGTCGGTTCGGTAATGGTGTTTTTCCCTGCCATCGCGCATCGCTACATGCAACAAGTCACTGGCTCAGATGAAGTCGCCATTGGTCACTTCTCTACCCTCTCTTATGTGCTAGCCGGCTTTATTGGCAGCAAATTTGGCAACAAAGCCCATTCCACCGAAGACATGGACGTGCCCAAGAGCCTCTTGTTCTTGCGTGATACCCCAGTCGCCATCTCGTTTACCATGGGCATTATTTTTATGGTGACGTGTCTGTTTGCCGGCGGGGACTTTGTGCGCGAGGTCAGTGACGGTAAACACTGGTTTATGTTTGCATTAATGCAGTCCATCACCTTTGCGGGCGGGGTGTATGTGATTTTGCAAGGGGTAAGAATGGTGATTGCCGAGATTGTGCCAGCGTTTAAAGGCATCTCCGACAAACTGGTCCCCAATGCCAAGCCAGCACTCGATTGCCCCGTCGTCTTCCCCTACGCGCCCAATGCCGTGTTAGTAGGCTTTTTATCCAGCTTTATCGCCGGGTTAGTGGGTATGTTCTTGCTTTATATCTTAGGGCTCACCGTGATCATCCCAGGTGTTGTACCCCACTTTTTCGTCGGCGCGGCAGCGGGGGTATTCGGTAATGCCACCGGCGGACGACGCGGCGCAATATTAGGGGCGTTTGCGCAAGGCTTACTGATCACCTTCCTGCCGGTATTCCTGCTCCCAGTACTCGGCGATCTGGGCTTTGCCAACACCACCTTTAGCGATGCAGATTTCGGCGTCGTCGGCATCCTACTCGGACTGATTGTGCGCTAAATAAGAATAAGACGAAAAGCTAAAAAGAGCGCCTAGGGAACAGAATACGGAAAGAGCGTCTCGTCTCTTTCCCGTACTCTGTAAGCGAAGCGCTCCGTATTCCCATTCACGAATACAGATGACGGAATACAGAGTACAGAAAAAGCAAGAGCGCCGATACGAGCACCCGGGTTATCTTTCCCGGCTCTTCCCATTTCCCCCCGTATTCCGTATTCTGTCGCCCTAATTGGAAGATCTTGGTAACAAACTAGGCAGATAAATCATGAAGGTACTCGTCACCGGTGGCACAGGGTATATTGGCAGCCACACTTGCATTCAACTGATAAAAAAAGGCCATACGCCTGTCGTTATCGATAACCTATGTAATAGCAAAGAAATGGTGCTCGATCGCATTGAGCAAGTCACCGAGGTACGCCCCGCCTTTATGCAAGGTGATATTCGCGACAGTGCGTTCTTAAAGAAGGTATTTGCTGAATACAGCATTGACAGTGTGATCCACTTTGCCGGATTAAAAGCCGTGGGTGAATCGGTTGAAAAGCCACTGAAATACTACGACAACAATGTCTCCGGCACCCTAAACCTGGTGCGTGAAATGCAAGCGGCTAACGTCAAATCGCTCATTTTCAGCTCATCTGCCACCGTTTATGGTGATCCCGCATCGGTGCCAATCAAAGAAGACTTCCCCACCTCGGCGACTAATCCCTATGGCCGAAGCAAGTTAATGGTGGAAGAATGCTTGCAGGATTTTCACCATGCCAATCCAGATTGGAGCATCACCCTGCTGCGTTACTTTAACCCGGTCGGTGCGCATGAATCGGGATTACTGGGTGAAGATCCACAAGGCACACCCAATAACTTGCTGCCTTTTGTGGCACAAGTGGCGGTGGGCCGACGCGAAAAACTGGGCGTGTTTGGTAATGATTACCCCACCCCCGACGGCACCGGCGTACGTGATTATATTCACGTGGTCGATCTAGCCGATGGGCATTTAGCCGCGCTGGATAAAATGGCTCATCAACCTGGCACTCATATCTTTAACCTCGGCACCGGCCAAGGCAACAGTGTGTTAGAAATGGTGCATGCGTTTGAGGCTGCGGCAAAGCGCTCGATCCCTTACGAGATTAAGCCCCGCCGCGCCGGCGACATTGCCGAATGCTACGCCGATCCCGCTTATGCGAAAGCAACACTCGACTGGACCGCCACACGCAATCTGCAAACCATGGTCGAAGACACCTGGCGCTGGCAGTCTAAAAACCCGAATGGGTATGAGGATTAGAGACTAGAGACTAGAGACTAGAGACTAGAGACTAGAGATTAGAGACTAGAAAGATCCTAGGGTCCTAGGGGACGGAATACGGAATACAGAAAGAGCAAGAACGCCGATGCGAGCACGAGGCGTCTCTTTCTCGTACTCCGTAAGCGAAGCGCTCTGTATTCAAGATCCCGAATACCGATGACGGAAAACAGAGTACAGAAAAAGCAAAAACCCCAATGCAAGCACGATCTGCTCTATCTAGTCTCTAGTTTCTAGAAGCGAAGCGCTCTGTACCCCCATTCACGAATACCGATGATTGAACGTCACTCCCCTGAGAGTTGAGACCTTAGGCGCTTCCTCGCGTTGGGCTCTTCCTGTATGATGCAACCGCATTTCTGCAACATGCCATTCATAAAAAATAGAAGACAGAGGAAAGGATCTTGCTGCTTACTTCTCGCCAACGGCTCACCAGCTTATTGTGTTTGATTTACTTCACCACCTTGCTTATCACGCCCGACTCGTACAAATATGGCGCGATTTTATTGGCGGTCACCGCTCTGATAATGTTGCCGAGTACGTGGCAGTCGCTAAAAACACGCCCCGCTATACTGATTAGTGGCTCATTGGTGCTCTACTTTGTGGTCACACTCGCCTTTGCCCTACCGGGAGAGCATTATGAGCAACTGGATATGCCCAGTCGTGTTTTGCTCGCCATCATGATTTTTGCATTGCTCTTGAAGTATCCGCCTGAGCTTAAATCCGTTTTTTACGGCTGCGCGATTGGTGCCGCTTTGGTAGGAGTTATTGCACTGTATCAGCATTATATACTCGATATTCGTGCGCTTTCGACTGGCGGCTTTATGCCCATTCAAGTTGCCGGCATGGCCGCAAGCCTGAGTGTGTTTAGCATTTTCGCCTATATCTATAGCTGTCAGCGAACATTACCGACCTTAAAGACCATCGCCTTTTTAGGCATCACCCTAGGATTTATCGCCACACTGCTCAGTGGCGGGCGTGGCTCTTGGGTGATTACTCCTTTTGTCGCTTTGTGGGCAGTTATTTACTACCGAAAACACTTTAGCTCGCGAGACTATCTGGCCATCGCCACCAGCGTTGTTCTGATTGTGGTCACTGCCGTTATCCCTGCACTAGATAGAGCTGGTTTAGTTTTTGCGGAATTGGATGACTACCAACAAATTCAACGCACTGAAATGGCCGATGCGGACACACAACGCACGCCCAGCGTGACCAGCTCTTCAGGTGTGCGTGTCGAGCTATGGAAAACGGCCTTATATTTATTTGCTGATAACCCCATCACAGGGACTGGCTATAGCCAATTTACATCCGCTAGAGAGGTATTGGTTGAAAAAGGCCAGGTTGATACTATCGTGATGAACTTTAGTCGTGCCCACAACCAGTTGTTAGAAGAACTACAAGTCAAAGGATTGATTGGCGGGTTAACCTTGATTGTGTTAATCGCAGCGCCTTGGTTAGCAACCAGAAAAGCCAACACAGGCGACACGCCAGACAAACATTTTGCCACCATAATGCTGCGCAGCCATCTTATCCTGATTGCTGGCTATATGCTGACGCAACATTACCTTAACCACCACTCCGGCATTTTGTTTTTCTCACTTGGGGTGGTGATATTCGCGAGCATGGCGTTGAGGGCAGAAGCTAGAGGCTAGAGGCTAGAGGCTAGAGGCTAGAAAGATCCTAGGTTCTAGGGGACGGAATACGGAATACGGAATACGGAAAAAGCGTATCGTGCCTAGCCTTACTCTTCTCCGTATTCTGTAAGCGTAGCGCTCCGTATTCAAGATCCCGAATACCGATGACGGAATACAGAGTACAGAAAGAGCAAGAGCGCCGAGGCGAGCACGAGGCTGCTCTTCCCCGTACT